>DASWMM010000109.1:0-1569 GCA_036399755.1 Allosphingosinicella sp. | reverse complement strand
CGTAGCGAAAGCCGCCGACGACGCAGTCCGCGGTGCGCATCGCCTTGATCTTCATCATCGCCCGCTCGCCCGACACGTACGGGCCGTCGAGGCGCTTGGCGACGACGCCGTCGAGGACCGCGCCGACCTCGTCCAGCCAGCCTTGCGCCACCCCTCGGTCGCGGGTGGCGGGGGAGAGGAGCACGTCTTCGGTCTCCTCCGCGCGGTGGAGGATCTCCAGCGCCTTGCGGCGCAGCTCCAGCGGCGCATCGAGGTAAGAGGTCTCGCGGTGGAACAGGCAGTCGAACAGCATGAGCTGCGCGGGCGTTTCGGCGGCGAGCTTGCGCACCCGGCTCTCGGCCGGGTGGAGGCGCAGCTGCAGCGCCTCGAAGGACAGGACGCCCCCCACCGGGATGATCAGCTCACCGTCGACGACGAAGCGGTCCGCCTCCATCCCCAGCACGATCTCCTCCACTTCGGGGAAGTAGCGGCCGAGCGGCTTGCCGGACTTGGACTGGAGGTGGACCTCGGCGCCGTCCCGGAAGACAAGGCACCGGAAACCGTCCCATTTGGGCTCGTACTGCCAGCCTTCGCCCTCGGGCAAGGCGTCGGCAAGCTTCGCCTCCATCGGCGGGAGACCGGGCTTGACGGCAAGGCGTTCGAACGCGGCCATGAAGGGCAAGACGCGCACGCCGCGCAACCGGTTCCCAGCCGTAACGTTTACCACGTTTCGCGGATTTTTGCGGCGAACGGCGGCGGCGCTGCGGCGGGGCGTGGCCTTGCCCGGTGGCCGCCGGGGCCGCTCTGCTTCAGAATCCGATGCCTTCGGGAGGGTGACGAGTGACGCTTACCAGACGGACGTTCATGGCGGCGGGTGCAGCCGCAGGGGCCGCGGCCCTGGCGCCGGCGCGCGCCTTTGCGACGGCGATGCCGCCTCAGCCCTGGATCGAACCGCAGCTCAAGGCCCGCGCGCTCGCCGCGCTCGAGGCGAAGCGGCCCTACCTTCGCCACCAGGACCTGATCGGCATCGTCGACTTCAGCCGCGCGTCGCGCGACCCGCGCTTCTACATCGTCGATCTGAGGAGCGGCTTCGTCACCCAGCATCTCGTCGCGCACGGCCGCGGCTCCGATCCGGCGCACAGCGGCTGGCTGGAGATGTTCTCGAACGAGGTGGGATCGGAAGCGACCTCGGAAGGCGCCTACCTCACCGGCGACCATTATACCGGCAAATATGGCTGGTCGATGCGGCTGACGGGGCTCGACCACACCAATTCCAACGCCGAGGCGCGGGCGATCGTCGTCCACACCGCCTGGTATGCCGAGCCGCAGGTGGTGCAGAATTTCGGCAAGCTCGGCCGCTCGGAAGGCTGCTTCGCGCTGCCGGGGATCAGCCACGCCGAGGCCATGACTCGCCTGGGCTCGGGCCGCCTGCTCTACGCCGAGAAAATCTGACGTCAGTTCCACTGAATCGCCACATTGACGACGAGCCGTTCGGCGCGCGCGCCGGGCCGTGCGCGTGAGGCGCTCAGCAGCAAGTCAATTCATTCAAAAGTAACCCTTTTTCCGGTAAATGGCTAAGCCAATCGGAGG
>DASWMM010000108.1:0-2389 GCA_036399755.1 Allosphingosinicella sp. | reverse complement strand
GGGAGCTGGTTCATCAGGTAGGCGAAGCCCATGCCTTCCTCGCCGAGGCAGTTGGTGATGGGCACCCGAAGGTCTGCAAAGAACAGCTCGGACGTGTCCTGGCTGTGGAAGCCGATCTTGTCGAGGTTGCGGCCGCGGGCGAAGCCTTCGCGATCGGTTTCGACCAGGATCAGCGACACGCCGCGGGCGCCGAGGCTCGGGTCGGTCTTGGCCGCGACGATGACGAGATCGGCATGCTGGCCGTTGGTGATGTAGGTCTTGGAGCCGTTCAGCACATAATGGTTGCCGTCGCGAAGCGCGGTGGTGCGTATGCCCTGGAGATCCGAGCCGGCGCCGGGCTCGGTCATGGCGATGGCGGTGGGCGTCTCGCCGGAGACCATGCGGGGCAGCCAGTGGGCCTTCAGCTCCTCCGATCCGTAGGCGACGATGTAGTCGGCGACGATGTCGGAATGGAGGGTGATGCCGGCGGTGGAGCCGGCATAGCCGAGCTCCTCGTCGATCACGGCGTTGAAGCCGAAATCGAGGCCGGGGCCGCCATATTCTTCGGGGACGGTGGGGCAGAGCAGGCCCGCGTCGCCCGCCTTGGTCCAGAAGGCGCGGTCGATGATGCCTTGCTCTTCCCAGCGGTCGAGGTGGGGGTGGAGTTCTTGGGCAAGGAAGCGGCGGACCTGGTCGCGGAAGAGGTGGTGATCGTCGCCGAAGGCGAAGCGGCGGGCGGTGTCTAGCATGACGGCGGGTCCTTGAAGCGGGGCGCGGGGGCGGGTTCGGGGAAGGTGTCGATGTTGCGGAAAGTGCCGCGGAGCGTGTGGTGGGGGTGGTGGGGGGTGTCGGCCAGGTTTGTTACGGGGGCGTAACAGGCGTCGGTGCCGAGGAGGAGGGCGTCCCAGTGCTCGCGGGGGTGGGCGGCGAAGGTGGCGGTGAGTTCCAGCCGCAACTCTGGGGCGTGCTGGGTGCACTTCAGGCCGAGCTTTTCCGCTAGGATCGCGAAGAAGTGCGGCTCGAGCGCGCCGATCGAGACCCACTGGCCGTCGGCGCATTGGTAGCAGTCGTAAAAGGGGGCGCCGGTGTCGAGGAGGTTGGCGCCGCGCTCGTCCTTCCACAGGCCCGCGGCGCGAAGCGACCAGGTGAGGGCGGACAGGAGGGCGGCGCCGTCGGCCATTGCGCAGTCGATCACCGAACCCTTGCCGGTGGCGCGGGCGGACAGAATGCCGGCCAGCATCCCGAACGCGAGCAGCATCCCGCCGCCGCCGAAATCCGCCACCGCATTGACCGGCGGCACCGGCGGCCCGCCGGCGCGGCCGTAGGTGGACAGCGCGCCGGACAAAGCCAGGAAGTTGATGTCGTGCCCCGCCGACTGGGCGAGCGGCCCTTCCTGCCCCCAGCCGGTCAGGCGGCCGTAGACCAGGCGCGGAGTGTCGGCGCACAGCGTCTCCGGCCCAAGCCCGAGCCGCTCCATCACGCCGGGGCGGAAGCCCTCGATCAGGCCGTCGGCGGTGCGGGCGAGATCGCGCACGCGGGCAACATCCGCCGGGTTCTTGAGATCGAGCCGAAGCACCTCGGCACGGCCCCGGGCAAGGATGTCGAACTCGGGCGGGATCGCCGGCGGCTGATCGGCGCGCTCGATCCGGATCACTTCCGCGCCATGATCGGCAAGCATCATCGCCGCAAAGGGCGCGGGCGCGAGGCCGGCGAGTTCGATTATTCTGAGACCGTCTAGAGTTCCGCCCATTGCGCCAGGATAAGCGCCCCTCGATCTCACGCCTAGACGTCTCGGGTGGGCCGCCCGCAAGAACCGAAAAGCGGTTGATCTCCCCAAAGCGGATGTTATCCCAGGCTTCATTGTCGGTCCGACACGAACGCCTGCGCTTCCCGCCGGCGGATTCAATCTCGGGTTGGTTCGTGGGGGCGGCAGGCTGGGGGACGGCTTGCGTTCGAAAAGGGGGATTCAGGTCGTGACCACTTACAATCTTTACGAATTGGGCGATGCCGGAACGAGGATCGTCGGTTCGCAGAGCTATGATCAAATCGGACGGGACGTCTCCTCGGCGGGAGACGTCAACGGCGACGGTTTCGAGGACTTCATCTTCCAGCGCGCTTATAGCCAGCAGGGCTATGCGAAAGGCGGAGCGTATCTGATCTTCGGGAAGGCGGAGGGGCTCGGCTCGGTGAACCTGGCGGCGCTTTCCCCCGGGCAGGGCGTTTTTCTGCAGGGGGGGCCGGACACCACTATCATCGAACGGGTGACGTCCGCGGGCGACGTCAACGGCGACGGATTCGACGACATTCTGCTGGGCGATGCCAGGTACCCGAACCAGGAATTCGATGGCAGGGCCATCCTGGTTTACGGCAAGGCATCCTGGGGAACCGTTTTCGACCTGTCCACCATGAC
>DASWMM010000107.1:0-2468 GCA_036399755.1 Allosphingosinicella sp. | reverse complement strand
GCGATGGCGATGAGGATATTCGTCGTCGCGCCGTCGACCTTGAGCGTCTTCTCGAGGAAGAACAGCGCGTAGAACTGTCCCGTGTACCAGACGACCGCCTGCCCGGCGACGGCGCCGACGAGCGCGATGATGACGATCTTGAGGTTCGACCATTGCCCGAACGCCTCGGTGAGCGGCGCTTTCGAGGTCGTGCCTTCGTCCTTCATCTTCTGGAAGACGGGGCTTTCGGCGAGCTGGAGGCGGATCCACATCGAGACGGCGAGCAGCACGATCGAAACAATGAAGGGGACGCGCCAGCCCCAGTCCTTGAACGCTTCCTCGCCGATCGCGGAGCGGACGCCGATCACCACCAGCAGGGCCGCGAACAGGCCGAGCGTGGCGGTGGTCTGGATGAAGCTGGTGTAAAGGCCGCGTTTGCGCTGCGGCGCATGCTCGGCGACGTAGGTCGCGGCGCCGCCATATTCGCCGCCGAGGGCCAGGCCCTGGAGGAGGCGGAGGAGGACGAGGATGACCGGCGCGGCCACGCCGATCGACGTGTAGCTGGGCAGGATGCCGACCAGAAAGGTCGACAGGCCCATGATCCCCATGGTCACGAGGAACGTGTTCTTGCGGCCGACCATGTCGCCGATCCGGCCGAAGACGATGGCGCCGAACGGCCGCACCGCGAAGCCGGCGGCGAACGCGGCAAGGGCGAAGATGAAGCCCGTCGTCTCGTTGACGCCCGAGAAGAACTGGGCCGAGATGATCGTGGCGAGCAGGCCGTAAAGGTAGAAATCGTACCATTCGAAGACGGTGCCGAGCGACGAGGCGGCGATGACCAGCTTCTCGCTTTGCGTCGCCCCGTGATGCCGGGCGTCCGTGCCCCCCTGCCCTTCAACCGCCATGTGTTTTCAGCCTCTTTCAGTTTCGCTCAGCAGCCGCGGGTGCAGGTGGAGAAGCGGTAGATGGTGGTGGAATGGAAACGCTTGCCGGGCCGCAGCAAGGTGGTCGGGAAATCCGGCCGGTTCGGACTGTCGGCGAGATGCTGCGTTTCGAGCGCAATGCCGTCATAGGGGCGATAGGGAGTCCCCTGCGCGCCCTTGTCCTCGCCGCTGAACCAGTTGCCGGTGTAGACGTGGAGCGACGGTTCGGTTGAGCGGACTTCCATGTGGCGGCCCGAGGCGGGATCGGTCAGCGCCGCGACCCGGCGCAGGCGGCCCGCTCCTCCCCTCAGCAGCCAGGCATGATTGAGGCCGCGGCGGCCTTCGAGCTGGGGATGATCGGCATCCAGGGCAACGCCGACGCGCGCCGGGGCGGTGAAGTCGAAGGGCGTGCCGCGCACCGGCAGGAAGCCGCCGGTGGGGGCGCCCGACCCATCCGACCCCATCAGCTTGTCCGCATCGATCCGGAGCAAGTGGTCGCGCACCGAACCCGAACCCGCACCCGCGAGGTTGAAATAACTGTGGTTGGTGAGGTTGAGCACCGTTGGCGCATCGGTGCGCGCTTCGAAGTCGATGCGCAGGCTGTTGTCGTTGCCGAGCGTGTAGATCACCCGCACCGAAAGCTTGCCGGGAAAGCCCTGGTCGCCGGCCGGGCTCTCAAGCTCGAGGATCGCGCCGACGGTGCCCTTTTTCGAGAAAGGCCGACCCGTCCAGACTTCTCTGTCGATCCCGCCCGGGCCGCCATGGAGGGCGTTGGTGCCGTCATTGGCGGTGAGGCGCACCTCCTTGCCGTCGACCGTGAAGCGGGCGTTGGAAATCCGGCCTGCATAACGGCCGACGATTGCACCGAAATCGTAGTTGGCGTTCTTGGCCTCGTAGTCGGCGAGGCTGGCGAAGCCCAGGACGACATTGGCGCGCTTGCCGCCGCGGTCCGGCACGACGACGTCGGTGACGATCCCGCCATAGGTGATCAGCCGCACTTCCATGCCGCTGTCGTTGACCAGGATGAACTGGGCGACATCCTTGCCGTCGCTGGTCACGCCGTACGCCCGTGACGTCACCGATCCGGCCGCGGCGGGCGCGG
The DNA here is from genome assembly GCA_036399755.1 of Allosphingosinicella sp. Lineage (GTDB taxonomy): Bacteria > Pseudomonadota > Alphaproteobacteria > Sphingomonadales > Sphingomonadaceae > Allosphingosinicella. The sequence continues at coordinate 464 of DASWMM010000107.1, read as the reverse complement.
CGCAGGCAAGCAAAAGGGCGGCGGCAAGGTATCTCAAGGCTTGGCACCTTTGCCGTAAAGCCGGTCGGCGGCAAGGGCGAGGAACATGAAGTTGGTCTCGCCGCCGCCCATCACATATTCCATCTGCTGCCAGAAAAACGGCCAGTTCTTGAGCTCGGGCAGGTCCGGCCGGATCAGCGCGGTGCCGGAGACGACGCCGCCGGGGATGTAGGAGAAATCGGCGCGGTTGGTGCCGTAGGCGACGGTCGGGGAGCGCGATCCGACTCCGCTGACGAACGAGGAATTGTTCTCGCCCGGATGCACTCCGAGCACGAAGTTCAACGCGTTGACCCAGCTCTGCGGGTCGGTGTGCTGCGGCCAGCCCTTGTGGAAGAAATACTGCCGAACGCCCCGCTCCTGCACCGTCCAGCCCGCGCCCCAGATGTCGGGCTTGTAGGGGACGCCATAGGGGCTGTCGGTGCGGG
>DASWMM010000106.1:0-8205 GCA_036399755.1 Allosphingosinicella sp. | reverse complement strand
CGGAGATCAAAGCGGTTTCCATCATGTAACCGGACAAGCGCGTGTCCTTGCCGATCACGACGCGGTGACGGTGGTCGCCACGCAGGAAGTGGGCGCCCGCCGCCTGGCCGACGCGCTGCGCCATTTCGGCGGTCATCGGGTTTTGGTTGGTGCGGCCCCGAATTCCGTCCGTGCCGAAGAACTTGCGCGCCATGGTGTCTCGCTTTGGTCGTTTGACCGGCCCTTAGCGCGGGCGGGCGTCAGAGGCTAGTTGATGGAGACCAACCTCGTTCGTCCCGAGCGAAGTCGAGGGGCGCTGCACGGGCCTGGGAGGTGCGCCCCTCGACTACGCTCGGGACGAACGAGTCTTTCTACTGCACGGGTGGAGGGACGCGAGCGTCTCCGCCTCCCCGCACGCACCCCACCTCCTTCCACAGGCGAAAGGCGGGCGCTAAGACGGTGTCCATGTCGCAAGCCACCCGCATCCTCGCCGCCCTTGCCGCCGGGCTCCTGCTCGGCATCTTTTCCGCGAATGCGGCCTGGGGCCCGCGCGCCGCCGATCTCGTCGAACCGATCGGCGAGATCTGGCTGCGCGGCCTGCAGATGACGATCATTCCGTTGATCGTGGCGCTGCTCGTCACGGGGATCGCCGAGGGCGCCCAGGCGGCCCGCGGCAGCCGGGTCGCGGGCCGCTCTTTCGCGCTGATGGTCGTCATCCTTTGGCTTTCGGCGATCTTCGCCGCGCTCTTCGTTCCCCTGCTGCTGAACCTGTTCCCGATGCCCGGCGAGGCTGCCGAGGCGCTGCGCTCGGCGCTGAGCACGGCCAAGCCGGTGGAATCGGTGCCCGGCTTCGGCGACTTCCTGCGCTCGATCGTGCCCTCCAATCCGGTTGCCGCCGCGGCCTCGGACCAGATCCTCCCACTCGTCGTCTTCGCGACCGTCTTCGCCTTTGCGTTGACAAAGGTCGACGCCGAACCGCGGGCGAGCGTGCTCAGCTTCTTCCGCGCCATTGCCGAAGCGATGATCGTGATCGTCAACTGGCTGCTCTGGCTTGGGCCGATCGGGGTCTTCGCGCTGGCCTACGTGGTCGGAGTCCGGGCCGGCGGCAGCGCGTTCGGAGCACTGCTCCATTATATCGCGATCGTTTCCTCCGTCGGGATCGTCATCTGGGCGTTGGCCTATCCGCTGGCAGCCTTCGGCGCCCGGATCGGCATCGGCCGCTTCGCCCGCGCCATCGCGCCGGCGCAGGCGGTGGCGTTCAGCACCCAGTCCTCGCTTGCGACGCTTCCGGCGATGCTTCGCTCGGCGGAACGGCTCGACGTGCCGGTGTCCGCCTCGGGCGTGACCCTGCCGCTTGCGGTGGCGCTGTTTCGGGCAACCGGGCCGGGCATGAACATGGCCGTGGTCCTGTACATCGCCCACTGGTACGGCATGAGCCTCAGCCCCGGGCAAATCGCCATCGGGGTGGTCGTCGCCGCGATCACCACCTTCAGCGCCATCAGCCTGCCCGGCCAGGTCAGCTTCGTCACCAACACCGCCCCGATCGCATTGGCGATGGGCGTGCCGCTCGAGCCGCTGGCGCTGCTGATCGCGATCGAGACGATCCCCGACCTGTTCCGCACGGTTGGAAATGTGACAATGGACGTCGCGGTCAGTGCAACCGTCGCCCGGCGCGGGGGTTTGACGGCGGATGACACCGCCAGCTCCGAAGACCGCCTGTTGCGCGAAGACCTCTAGGACCAGCCGCCGTGGCTGAGCATACGCCCACGGTTCACCCGCCGCAGCCCGGCAGCCTCAACCGCGCGCTGGAACGCAACATCGCCGCGATCGAGCGGCGGCGGCGGGAGGAGGCAAAGGACGCGACCTTCCAGGACCGGATGGCGCAGGCGATCGCACGGTTCAGCGGTTCGATGGCGTTCGTCTACCTTCACCTGTGCCTGTACGGCTTCTGGATCCTCGCCAACCTCCAGTGGGTGCCGGGCGTGCCTGCATGGGATCCGACTTTCGTGGTGCTGGCAATGATCGCGTCGGTGGAATCGATCTTCCTATCGACCTTCATCCTGATCACCCAGAACCGGATGGCGGCCGCCGCCGACAAGCGGGCCGACCTCGACCTCCAGATCAGCCTGCTGAGCGAGCATGAGCTGACCAAGGTTGTGGCGATGGTGGACGCGATCGCCGCGCACCTGGGCATCGAGCACCAGGCGCAGACGGAGGTGGAGGAGCTGAAGCGCGACGTCGCGCCCGAAGCGGTCCTCGACGCGATCAGCTCGACGGAAAAGGCGGCGGAAGGCGAACTGCGCGAGGACGTCGAGCGAAAGTAGCTTCCCGCTTGCGTCACTCCGGGCCCAATCCGGAGTCCACCCTCGTTCGTCCTTACAGAAGAAGAAGAAGAAGAAGGTGGATGCCGAATCAAGTCCGGCATGACGGGTTTGCCGGCGGCTTAGGGTCCGCCCGCGAAGAGGAAGCCTAGGGGGGAGACGCTTGGCTGGTGGAACGTGGTGACGGCGAGCCACAAGGCCGTGCCGCCGCCGAGCGCCACCCAGCCGGGCGCGGCGTTGCGCCATCTGACGCGGCCGCCGAGCAAAGCGGCAAAGGGGACGAAGCTGGTCCGCGCTTCCCAGTCCCGCCATTTCTGCGCGACCACCGCGCGCTTCTTGCGGTCCTGGCCGATCGAGCCGGCGAGTGCGAGGATCAGCATGCCAACGGCGACGATCATGTTGCGGGGCGACAGCCACACGGAGAGGTGGACCAGGGCCCAAAGGATGATTGAGCAGTTCATCGGGTGGCGGGTGATTGCGAACACGCCGGTGGCGGGGCGGTTCGCGTTCTTCTTGGGGTTCGGGTGCGGGAAAGCGGGGTTCCTGACGAAGGCGCCGACCAGCAGGATCGAGGCGAGCAGCATCAGGGCGGAGGCCGCCCACCACCACCACTCGGGGGCGATCCAGAAGGGCACGGACACGTCGATGGCGGCGTAAGCGAGGATCATCCAGAGCAGGGTGAGCGCCGCGACGAGGGAGTAAGCGCCGGTGAACATCGCCTCGCCCATTGTCTGGACGAGCCGGGTCCTCAGCGGGTGCGAGAGCGCGAGGTGCGTGCCGACAAAGGCGGCGGTCGCCAGCGCGAGGCCGGCGTGCATGATCACGGCCGCCATGCCCCCCAGGCATGGCTACGAACCGCCGGGGGCAGTTCGTAGCGGATCATCACCGTTCGTAGGCCTTGGGGAGATCGCCCTCGCCGGCACGCAGATAGCGATTTCGAAGCTTGGTCTGGCGGTTCTCCAGCGGCTGCTGGACGCCGTCGATCAGCACCATCACGGGCGCCGAGCCGTTCTCCAGCGGATCGGCGTCCCAGACGACGACGTCGGCGCGCCGGCCGGCCTTCAACGAGCCGATCTCGGCCCCCATGCCGAGCGCCTCGGCAGGGGCGGAGGTGATGGTCTGCAGCGCTTCGCCCCAGGTCAGGCCAGCAGCGCCCGGCACCTTGCCCAATGCGACGAGGTTGCCGGCATATTGGGCCGACCATTGAAGCTGATGGCCTTCCTCGTTGTTGATCTGGCCGAGGCCGACCGGCACGCCGGCATGCTTGAGCCGCGCGACGTTGGACTGGGTGGCGGCGAGCTGCTCGAAGGACGCGGGCAGATCGTTGAGCGCATTGGCGATCACCGGCACCCCGGCGGCGCGGATCCGGTCGGCGATCGTCCAGCCTTCGGTGGCGCCGACAAGGACGAGGCGCAGGTTCGGGAACTCGCGCTTGAGGCCGAGCACCTGGATGATGTCGCTGGCGCGCTCGACATGGACGAGGAGGAGCTGGCGGCCCTGAAGGACCGGCACAAGCGCCGCCGCGTCGAAGCGGGTGAGGAGCACGTCGTCGCCGCGCTGGACGCCCGAGCCGAGCATGCGGTCGCCTGGCACTTCCTCCAGCGGCAGATCGCGCTGATCGTTGGCGCGCGCCTGGCGCTGGCCGCCGCTGCCCCCGGAGATGCCGGAATAGCGGGACAGGTCGCGCGCCTCGCGAAGGGCGTTGCGGAACAGGACGTAGGTCGCGGCGCGGCTGCCGCCGGATTCGGACGCGCCGTCCTCGCCCATTTCAACGAACTGAAAGGCGCGGGCGCGGGTGATCGGCTCCATGTCGTCGCCGAGATCGATCACCGCGCCTTGGCCGGCGAAGATGCTCCTGGCGGTGCCAGGTGCGACGGCGGCGCGGGTGACGCCGGCGCTGCGGCTGATCGCGATCGCGGTGGTGCGCGGGTTCACGGCCGGGACGACATCGATGGCCGCGCTGAACGGCGACCCGTTGGCGGAAATGTCGTTGGTGGAATCGACGGCATCGACCTCGACGATGCCGACCCGCGAGAAGCCGCTGACGATTCCGGGCGTGACCCAGCGGCCGGTGGCGTCGATCCGCTGCGCGTTGGCCGGGATGGCGACATTGGCGCCGGCCGCGACGATGCGGCCGTCGCGGACGACAACGGTGCCGCCCTGGATGGGCTCGGACCCATCGCCGAGCGCGACCGTGCCGCCGGTGATGGCGATGGTCTGGGCGGCCAGCGGAGCGGCGGTCGCAGCGCCCAGCGCAAGGGCCAACAACAAGCTCGTTCGTCCCGAGCGTAGTAGTCGAGGGGCGCTCGTGATGAGTTCGTGCCAGACGCCCCTCGACCCTTCGGCGTCGCTCAGGGGAGCCTTCGCTCGGGACGAACGGACCTCCTTGTGGTTAAACCCCATCACTTCACATCCCCTTCGCCCGGCTGGCCGAGCTCGAAATCGGTTACGCCGCGGCGTTTCGGGTCGTTGGCGTCGTACATCAGGGCGCCGTCCACCCACACCCGTTCGGGGCGGGTGTAGACGCTGAACGGGTGGCCGTTCCAAAGCACCACGTCGGCCATCTTGCCCTGGGCGAGGCTGCCGGTCTTGTCGTAGATGCCGATCGCCTTGGCGGCGTTGGAGCTGAGCCAGGTCCAGGCCACTTCGTCCGAAATCTGGATGCCCGCCTTGCGGCCGTAGGCGAGGGCCTTGGCGGCTTCCTGGTTGAGGCGCTGGATGCCGTTGGGATCGTCGGAATGGACGATGGCGCAGGCGCCGGCATTGTGGACCAGCGGGATGTTCTCGTGGATGCCGTCATAGGCCTCCATCTTGAAGCCGTACCAATCGGCCCACATCGCCGAGCAGACGCCGTTCGCCTTGAGAAGGTCGGCGATCTTGTAGCTCTCCACGGCGTGGTGGAAGGCCGAGACCTGGTAGCCGAACTCCTTCGACATATCCATGATGTTGGCCATTTCATCGGCGCGGTAGCAGTGGTTCTGGACCAGGATTTCGCCGGCCAGCACACCGCGCAGCGTGTCCATGGCGAGGTCGCGGCCCGGCGCTTCGCCGCCGTTCTTTTCGTAGGCGTCCCACTTGCGCTTATATTCCTGCGCGCGAATCCAGGTCTGACGCATGACCGCGACGTTGGCCATGCGGCTGGCCGGCATCTGGTTGCGGCTGCCGTAGACGCGCTTGGGGTTTTCGCCGCACGCCATTTTGAGGCTGTAGGGGGCGCCCGGGAACTTCATCTGCTGCATGGTGCGGCCGGGGACGTTCTTGAGCGTCGTGCCGCGGCCGCCGAACAGGTTGGCGGAGCCCGGCAGGATGTGGAGCGAGGTGACGCCGCCATTGCTCATCGCGCGGGTGAAGCCAGGGTCCTGCGGCCAGATGCTGTGTTCGGCCCAGACTTCGGGGCGAACCGGGCCGGTGACTTCGTTGCCGTCCTGATGCGCTTCGACGGAGGGGCTGGGATAATCGCCGAGGTGGCTGTGGACGTCGATCACGCCCGGAGTGACCCACTTGCCGGTGCCGTCGATGCGGGTCGCGCCTTCGGGGATCGGCGTGTCCGCGCCGCCGACCGCGCGGATTACCCCATCGGCCAGTACCACCGTGCCGTTCTCAATCCGGCGCCCGTCGCCGTCGAACACGGTTGCGCCGGTGATCGCGGTCACCACGCCGGGATAGACCCGGTAGGTGGAGGGAAAGGGGTCACGCGAAAAGAGAGCCGGCTTGGCCTTGGGCGCCCCGGCGTTGGACGCGGTCTGGGGACGGTCGGTTTGGGCGCAGGCGCTCAGCAGAGCGGCGGACAGCACGCTCGTCAGCAGTGGCAATCGCATCGGGCGGGTGATCCCCTTCGTGGAGGCTGTGATTAAAGCGGCTTGTCTTCGGGCTTGGTCTCGCGGTTCGGGAACAGGCCTGCGTCCTGCCCGTGGTCGCCGCCGGCCTGCTTGTAGCCGGCAAGCTCCTCGTTCGCATTGTCGTCCTCGAGGGTGTCGAGGTGCATCCAGCGCTTCACGATCGGGCTGACCGCAAGCACCGCCACCGCGACGGCGATCGAGATCCAGCCGAACGTGCCGTAGATGTCGAGCAGGCCCTGCTTGCTCATTTCGCCGTCATGGCCGCCGGTGGCTTCACCGATCTTGCCGGCAACGAAGTTGCCGACCGCCGTCATGTAGAACCAGGCGCCCATGATCAGCGACGCGAGGTAGCTGGGCGCAAGGCGGTTCATGGCGGAAAGGCCGACCGGCGAGAGGCAAAGCTCGGCGGTGGTGGCGAGGAGGTAATAAAGGAAGACGAGGATGACGGGCGTCATCGCCGCCACGCCATACGCCTCGGCGCCCCAGACGAGGGCGAGGTTGGCGAGGCCCATCTGCAGCAGAGCGAGGCCGAACTTGGCCGGAGCCGAGGGCTCGCGGCCCTTGGTGCCGAGCCATTGCCACAAGGCGGCAAAGAGCGGCGCGAGGAGGATGATGTAGATCGGGTTGATCGACTGGAACAGCGAGGCGGGCACCGCGCCGCGGTCCACGTAGCGGTCGGTGAACAGGTTCATCGAACCGCCCGCTTGCTCGAACAGGCCCCAGAAGAGCGGGTTCAAGGCGATCAGGAACAGGATGGCGAACATGCGCTCGCGCGGTTCCTTGGGGAGCTTGAAACTTTGGAAGAGGACGTAGCCGAGCAGCGCCACGCCCGAGACCATCAGCAGGCCCTGGATGACGTCCTGATACTGGATCAGCGCCCACATCACTGCAACGGCCCCAAGGCCGATGCCGTAGAGCGTGTATTCCTTGGACTTGGTGAGCGGGCCCGGCGCCTCGCCCGCACCGCGCAGCGCGCCCTTGCCGAGCACGAAGACGATGAGGCCGAGAAGCATGCCGATACCGGCCAGGCCGAAGCCCCAGCCCCAGCCAAGCGTCTGGCCGAGATAGCCGACCAGGATGGTGCCGAGCGCCGCGCCGACGTTGATGCCCATGTAGAAGATCGTGTACGCCGGATCGCGGCGGATATCGGTGCGGCTGTAGAGCTGGCCGACCATCACGGAGATGTTGGCTTTCAGGAAACCCGAGCCGACGATGACCAGCGCCAGGGCAAGCCAGAAGACGTTGATCGTTGGATCGTTCTGCCCGCCGCTGCCTTCGAACGCCATGAAGCCGTGGCCGAGCGCAAGCAGCAGGCCGCCGAACACGACCGCCTTGCGCTGGCCGAGATAGCGGTCGGCGAGATAGCCGCCGAGCACCGGGGTGATGTAGACCAGCGACAGATAGGAGCCGTAGATCAGGTTCGACTTGTCGTCGGCGAACGCCCAATGCTGGACGAGGTAGAAGATCAGCAGCGCGCGCATGCCGTAGAAGGAGAAACGCTCCCACATCTCGGCGAAGAACAGCATGTAGAGGCCCTTGGGGTGGCCGGCGAACTCCGGCTTCTTGCCGGCCGCGATCAGGCCGCCGGCGCTGAGAAAGACGCCGAGCAGGACAAGCGCGATGACGGCGATCCAGTCGCCCTCATTCCACAAGGAGATATCCTTCAGGCCCATAACCAGCGTCCTCTTGTGCTTTTTTACACCCGTGGGGTGCCTGTTGGGCCGGCACAGTAGCGGGGAAATTCGGCTTGTGAAGCCGATTGTTGCCTCCGGGCAAGGCTGCTAGCGCGCCGCTCATGTTCAACGACCTATCCTCGCCGCTCGCGCTTTTGCGCACCCGGCGCTCCGGGCGGCCGCGCGATCTGGTCGAGCCAGGCCCCGATGCCGGGCAGCTGCGCACCATCTTCGAAATCGCGGCGCGGGTGCCCGATCACGGCAAGCTGGCGCCGTGGCGGTTCATCCATGTGGCGAAAGGCGCCCGGGACGCCTTCGCGCAAATGCTTGAGCGCGCCTACCGCGCCGGCAAGGCGGAGGCGCCGGGGCGGCTCGAGCTTGAAGCGGTGCGGA
>DASWMM010000105.1:0-7117 GCA_036399755.1 Allosphingosinicella sp. | reverse complement strand
CAGACGCCGGCGACACCTACAACCCCCTCCCCAACCCCTCCCCTGAAGGGGCGGGGCTTGAGGCCTTACCCGTCGCTGGCGCGCTCGATGTCCGCGCCCACCGCTTGTAGCTTTTCCTCGAGTCGCTCGTAGCCGCGGTCGAGGTGGTAGACGCGGTGGACCTGGGTTTCGCCCGCCGCCGCAAGGCCGGCCAGCACCAGGCTCATCGAGGCGCGCAGGTCGGTCGCCATCACCGGCGCGCCGGTCAGCCCAGCGACGCCGCGCACCACCGCCGAGCGGCCGCGCACCTCGATGTCGGCGCCCATGCGGTTGAGCTCGGGCACGTGCATGTAGCGGTTTTCGAAGATCGTCTCGGTGAGCAGGCTGGTGCCCTCGGCCAGCGTCAGCATCGCCATGAGCTGCGCCTGCATGTCGGTCGGGAAGGCCGGGTAGGGCGCGGTGGAGATGGAGAGCGGCTTGAGGCCGCCGTTGGCGCTGACGCGGATGCCGTCCCGCGTGTCCTCGACGATCAGCCCCGCATCGGTGAGGCTCGAGAGGATCGACGGCATCGTGTCGCGCCGCGCGCCGAGCAGCTCAAGCGAGCCGCCGGTGATCCCGGCCGCGCAGGCATAGCTGCCCGCCTCGATCCGGTCCGCCATCACCGAATAGGTCGCGCCGTGCAGGCGGTCCTTGCCGTGGATGGTGAGCGTGTCGGTGCGCAGGCCCTCGATCTCGGCGCCCATCGCGATCAGGCATTTGGCGAGGTCGGTGATCTCGGGCTCGCGCGCCGCATTCTCGATCACCGTGGAGCCCTGGGCGAGCACCGCCGCCATCAACGCGTTCTCGGTTGCGCCGACGGAGACGAAGGGAAAGCTGATCGTGCCGCCCCTGAGCCGGCCGCCGGGCGCGGTCGCCTTTACGTAGCCGGACGCGATCTCGATCTCCGCGCCCAGCGCTTCCAGCGCCTTCAAGTGCAGGTCCACCGGCCGCATGCCGATCGCGCAGCCGCCGGGCAGCGACACCGTCGCCTGGCCGGCGCGGGCGACCAGGGGCCCGAGCACCAGGATCGAGGCCCGCATCTTGCGCACGATGTCGTAGGGCGCGACCGTGGAGGCGATGTTGGACGCCCGCAGCGTCATCACCCTGCCGAATTCGTCCGCCCGCGCGCCTTCGACGGTGGTCGAGATGCCGAGCTGGTTGAGCAGGTGGCCGAAGCTGTCGACGTCGGCGAGGCGCGGCAGGTTCCTGAGCGTCAGCGGCTCATCGGTGAGCAAGGCGCAAGGGAGGAGGGTGAGCGCCGCGTTCTTCGCGCCGGAGATCGGGATTCGCCCGTTGAGCGGCTTCCCGCCGCGAATGATGATACGGTCCATGCTGGGTTCTTACGGCTTTCGGGTGTTGGTGCAAGCGGGTGGGTTGCGACAGGTGCAAGCGGGTGGGTTGCGTGATCAATCCATGCCCCCGCTCATCCCGAGCAAAGTCGAGGGACCCGATCGAGCGAAGCCGAGATACTTTCTATTTGCCTCGGCTACGCTCGGCAGGGTGTCTCGACTTCGCTCGACATGAGCGGGGTGGGTGGCTCGAGATCAACGGATTACGTCGGCGTGACCCCTTACGCCTTTTCCAGCGTGCATTGCAGCGGGTGCTGGTTCTCGCGGGCGAAATCGGTGACCTGGGTCACCTTGGTTTCGGCGACTTCGTAAGTGAACACCCCGCACACCCCCACGCCGCGCTGGTGGACCTGGAGCATCACCCGCGTCGCATCCTCGATGCTCATCTTGAAGAAGCGCTGGAGGCACAGGACGACGAATTCCATCGGCGTGTAATCGTCGTTGAGCATCAGCACCTTGTAGGGCGACGGCGTCTTGGTGCGGGTACGCGTGCGGGTGGCGACGCCGAGGCCGGTGCCGTCATCGTCTCCCTTGCGCTCGTCCGCGGCGGTGATCACTTGGTCAGTTAGGGCCATTGTCTCTAAATATTGTAGCGCCGGGGGCTGGGGCAAGAGGTTCGCCGCGCCCGTGCGTTCAAACGCCATAGGGCAGGCGCCGGCCCAGCGATATACGCGAAAAGGGCGGCCTCCCCGAAGGGAAGCCGCCCCGATCGTTTGGGCAGCGCAGTCGCTTAGGCAGCGACGGCGGTGCGGACGCGCTCGGCCGCAACGGTGGCGCGGTTGGTCATCGGCTCGGCGACTTCGCCGGCCAGCTTGATCATCTTCTCGCTGAGCTTGGAGCTCTCGGCGACGACGTTGTCGAACTGGCTGCGGACGAACTCGGTCTGCAGGCGGAAGAAGTCGGCGGGCGACTTGACGTCGGCGAAGCCCTTGAGCGCCGCGGAGGCGTCTTCGAAGCTCTTGCGGCCGAATTCGGCAACTTCCTGGCCAAGCGTCTCGACGCCCTTGGCGACGATCTTGGTGGAAGCGACCATCGCTTCGACGTTGCCGCGGCCGAGCTCGGTGAGCTCTTCGGCGATGCGGGTGTTGCGCTCCACGACGTTCTTGGCGCGGTCGTTGACGTCGCCGAAAGCGGCCTGGACGCGCTCGGCGACCTTGTTGGTTTCGTTCTTCATGATGCGGGTTCCTTCATTCAGGTTCTGAGTGTTGGTACGGACAGAGGCCCTGGCGGCCTGGACTTGGGCTGCGGCAGCGGCCGGAGCCGCCTTGCGCGCGGGCTTGGCGGCCTTGCGTGCCGGCTTGGCAGTCTTGGCCTTTGCCGGAGCAGCGGCCTTGGCTTTCGCCGGGGCAGCAGCCTTGGCAGGCGCATGCGCCTTGGCAGGAGCGGCGGCCTTGGGAGCCTCCGCCTTGTGAGCGTCCGCCTTCGGAGCGTCCGCCTTGGGGGCGTCTGCTGCCTTGTGCGCCGTTGCCGGAGCGGCGGCGGGCTTGTGGGCTTCGGCGGGCTTGTGCGCTCCGGCGTTCGGGGCGTCGTGCGCCTTGGTGTCGGTGTTCGTGTCGGCCATCGTCTTACCCTTTTCGTCTCTGCTGCACTGCAACATAATGCGAGGGCCGAACGAGTTCAAGAGCTTTTTGTTGCACTGCAGCAAGGACGCCGTGATCCGGCCTTGACCGCCCGCGCCCCGCCGCCTATTTCGCGGCCCGGCGCTGCCCGATCGTCTAATGGTAAGACTACGGACTCTGAATCCGTCAATCGAGGTTCGAATCCTCGTCGGGCATCCAGCCGCTCATCAGCATCTGACCGCTCCACAACAGCGTGAACGCGAGCGCCACCGACGCTGCGGCTGCGGCGAAGGTCGTGCGCATGGCGGCGGCCACGCTGTCCGGCGATGCTGACGCCGGAGCCTCCCCGGCCAGGGCATAAGCGAAGATGGCGGCACCGACTGAGGCTCCGCCGATCAGCCCCGCGTTGCGCAGCAGGGTCAGCAGCCCGGAGACGAGCCCGCGCCGATCGCCGGGCGCGCGGAGAAGGACAAGGCTGTTGTTACCGGTCTGGAACAGCCCGTAGCCGAGCGTAGTGACGGCGATCGGCAGGACGTAACCGGCGATGCCCGAGGCGCGCGGCAGAAGTGCCAGCGCCGCGCAGCCGAGCGTCATCAGGCCAAGCCCTCCGGCCGCGACGGTGAACGCGCCGAAGCGGTCTGTCAGCCGCCCCGCGGGAACCCCCGCCAGCGCGGCCACGATGGGACCCGATGACAGGATCAGGCCAACCCGTGCGGCGTCCTGCCCGAGGCCGTAGGTGAGGTAGAAGGGCCCCACCACCAGCGCCGCCATCACTACCGCCGAGACGAGCGGGCCGGCAGCAAGACTGGTGGCGAGCAGTGGATCGCGGAGCAGCAGGCGCGTGCCAGTAAAGGCCGCCTGGCCCGGCTTGGCGGCAGGCACCGAGGCAGCGTGCAGAGAGATGCGTGCCAGCACCAGAGTCGTGCCTGCGCCAACCGCACAGAGAATGAACAGCGCCCGCCAGCCGACCAGTGCGATCAGCGCTCCGCCCACCGCCGGGCCGAGCGCCGTCCCCGCCGCAGAGATCGCCGCAAGCAGGCCAAGCGCGCTGCCACTCTTGCCGGGTGCTTCCACCGCCATCGCCATAGTGAGGGCCATCATGGCCGCAGCTCCGGCGCCCTGTCCGACGCGGGCGAGCACCAGCATCCACAAAGCGGGCGCCGCGGCGCACAGGATCGAGGAGAGCCCGAACAGCGCCAGCCCGGCCAGAAGCAGCCGCCGCCGCCCGAACCTGTCGCCAAGCCGGCCCGCGAACACCACGCCGGCGGTGACCGCCAGCAGGTAGGAAAGCACCACCCACTTCACCTGCGCGAGGGAGGCGTCAAAGGTATCGCCAAGCGCGGGCAGCGCGACATTGGCGATGCTGGTCCCAAGGGAGGCGAGCAACATAGCCAAGGACAGCGCGGCAAGTCCCCCGCGTGCGCTGCGGACCGCGCCCGGGGCGATCCCCAATTCCGCTGTGTTGGCCATGCCGCCGATCCTTTCGCTTGCTTTTGCAGGTTGCGAATCGCACCGTGCCACTTCAAGTCCACTTGAGGTCAAGCGGAGAGACGCATGCGCGCGTTCGACATTTCGGAAGTCGCCCGGCGCTCCGGCACGCCGGCCTCGGCGTTACGCTTTTACGAAGAGAAGGGGCTGATCGAGTCGATCGGCCGGCGTGGCCTCAAGCGCCTGTTCGAGCCCGCGGTGCTGGAGCGGCTTGCCTTGATCCGGCTCGGCCGGCTCGCCGGGTTCACGCTCGACGAGATCGCCCGGATGTTCGGCAACGGCGCGCGCCCGGCGATCGACCGCGACATGCTCACCGCCAAGGCGGACGAGCTGGATGTGACCCTGCGCAGGCTGGAAGTGATGCGCGACGGCCTTCGCCACGCCGCCAGCTGCCCGGCGCCGAGCCACATGGAATGCCCCAAGTTCCGCCGCATACTTGCAAGGGCGCAATCGAGTGCGGCTCCGCAACGGAGCCGTTAGTGGAGCGTCAGGGGAGCTGGACGATCAGCTCAGATCGGTGGCCGAGACCCGGACCCGGTATGCCGGTGGTGTCCCGGCATGGTGGCGCCACACCTTTTCGATCTCGCGAATCTGGCTGCGGACGAGCACCGTGTCGCCCAAAGCAGGGCTGTCCAGGGTCGCGTAGGCGAGGATGCTCTGCTTGCCGGAGTCGTCGTCGCCCCAGATTTCGTACTTCTTCAAGGTCGAACGCTCCCTTTGGTGTTGCCGCACGCTTAACAGCTACGGCCTTCCCAAAGGGTTACCGCCGCCCGGGCCACTTGATGGAGCAGCCCACTTGATGGAAGCGCGTCTAGTCCGCAGAGAATGGATGCGACGATTTGAGCGAGGCCGGCGATGAGCTTGGATGATGAAATGATCGACACGCCCGAGGGGCCGATGACCTGGGCGCAGTGGAAGAAAAAGAACCCGGTCCAGATCCCCTCGCGACGAACCAAGGGAAAGAACCTGCCGGTGAAGGTGAAACGGTTCACCGAGAAACCTTGAGCGGTGCGCCGGAGCGATGCGGCGCGGGCGGCGTTAGAGGCTTGAGCCGGGACCGTTCCAATCGCCAGACGCGGACGTTAGTGTGCCCCGACAGCCCAGGAGTGTAACCATGCGCCGCACGATCGTCACAGCTTTGCTGCTCGCCACCGCCGCCTGCGCCGCGCATCAGGCCGCACCGGAAGCGATGGCCCCGACCGTTGCGGGTGCCGAAGCCTACGATCTCGCCGCGAGCCGCGCCAAGATCGCGCGCGTGGATATGCGGCCGGACACGGCGTTCCTCAACGCCGAGGAGCGGGAGGTGGTGAACCTGCTGATCCAGGCCGCCGAGCTGATGAACCCGATTTACCTTCGCCAGCGCTCGACCGAGAACCCGACGATCCGGGCCGAGATCGCCCGCAGCAGCCACACCCAAAAGGCCCAGTTGCTCGACATGTTCGACCTGCATTTCGGCCCGTGGGACACGCTTGCCGAGAACCACGCCTTCTACGGCGGCGAGGCGCCCCCAGAGGGCGCGGGCTTCTACCCGACGGATCTGAGCAAGGAGGCGTTCGAAACCTATCTGGTCGCCAATCCGGCGCAGAAGGAGGCTCTGACCAGCGGCTACACGGTGGTGAAGCGGCAGGGTGAGCGGCTGGTCGCGGTGCCCTACAGCGTGGAGTATAAGCAATGGCTTGAGCCCGCGGCGAAGCTGCTCGAGCGGGCGGCGGCGCGGAGCTCCAATGCAAGCTTGAAGCGCTTCCTTACGCTCCGCGCCAAGGCGTTTCGGACCAACGATTATTACGAAAGCGAGCTTGCCTGGATGGACGTGTCCGGCACGCCGATCGAAGTCGTGATCGGGCCCTACGAAGTCTACACCGACACGCTGTACGGCACCAAGACGGCCTTCGAGGCCTTCGTCACCGTCCAGGATCCGAAGGAAAGCGCGGCGCTGGCGAAGTACAAGAACCTGCTCGCCGACATGGAGCGCAACCTCCCCGTCGAGGAGCGCTACAAGAACTTCGCCCGCCCGTTCACCTCGCCGATCCTGGTCGCCGATCAGGTCCATGGCGGCGGCGACAACGTGCCGGGCGTGCAGACCATCGCCTTCAACCTCCCCAATGACGAGCGGGTGCGGGAGGCCAAGGGCGCCAAGAAGGTGATCCTGGCCAACGTGCTCGGCGCCAAATACGACCGCATCCTGGCGCCGATGGCAAGCCTGGTGCTGGTGCCGGATCAGGCGCGGCTGGTGTCCAAGAAATATATGGAAAACGAGACGCTCTTTCACGAGCTGTCGCACAGCCTCGGGCCCGGCACGATCACGCTGGGCGGCCGCCAGACCACGGTCAACGCCGAGCTCAAGGACGTCTATTCGGCAAGCGAGGAAGCCAAGGCCGACGTGATGGGCGTCTACAACATCCTCTTCATGATGGACCGGGGCGAGCTTTCCGCCGCCGAGCGCGAGCAGGCGTTGGCCACTTACTTCGCCGGCATCTTTCGCGCGGTGCGCTTCGGCACCGACGAGGCCCATGGCCGCGGCGCCGCGATGCAGTACAGCTACCTGAAGGAGAAGGGCGCCTTCGAGTGGGACGAACGCGCCCGCCGCTTCCGGGTCGATTACCGGAAGATGGAAGCGGGCTTACGCGATCTCGTCGCCGAGCTCGTCCGACTGCAGGGCAATGGCGACTATGCCGGTACCAAGGCGTTCTTCGAGCGCTACGC
>DASWMM010000104.1:0-7853 GCA_036399755.1 Allosphingosinicella sp. | reverse complement strand
CGCGCCGCGTACAAGCTGATCGAGCTCGAGGAGAAATTCGGCTTCCTGAAGGGCGCCGAGCGAGTCGTCGATCTCGGCATCGCACCGGGCGGCTGGACCCAGGTGGTGCGCAAGCAGGCGCCCAAGGCGGCGGTGGTCGGAATCGATCTCCTCCCCACCGATCCGATCGACGGCGCGGTCATTCTGGAGATGGATTTCCTCGCCGACGATGCGCCGGACCGGCTTCGCGAGGCGCTGGGCGGCCCGGCCGACCTGGTGCTTTCAGACATGGCCGCCAACACCGTCGGCCATCCGCAGACCGATCACCTGCGCACCATGGCGCTGGTCGAGGCCGGGCTGGAATTCGCCGGCGAAGTGCTGAAGCCGGGCGGGGTCTATGTCGCCAAGGTGCTTGCCGGCGGCGCCGACAACAACCTCGTCGCCGAGCTCAAGCGCCGCTTCACCACCGTCAAGCACGCCAAGCCGCCCGCCAGCCGCAAGGGCTCCTCCGAATGGTACGTGGTCGCTCAGGGCTTCAAGGGCTGACGTCCTTCGAGACGCCGCTTCGAGACGGCTTCGCCTCCTCAGCGGCTCCCCAGGATGAGCGGGTTGTGGAACACGTACCAGGAAAACCGCTCATCCTGAGGAGGGACTGAGCAGGGCTCCCGCCAAAGCCTGGTTTGGCGGGTGGCCGTGTCGAAGGCAGTCTTGAAGGACCCCCTCAGGCTTTGGAACGCGCCGTTTCGATCGCCTTTTTGAGCGCGTCGTAGCCGACCGCGCCCTGCAGGACCTCGTCGCCGACCACGAAGGTGGGCGTTCCCGAAGCGCCCACCGACTCGGCGAGCTGGTGGTTCCTGGCAAGCTCGGCACCGGCCGCCGGCGAGGCCTGGATCTGCGCCACCGCCTGCGCGCTCACGCCCGCCGCCTGCTGAGCGCGGGCAATCGCTTCGGGGCTCGGGCGCCCCGCCGCGAACATGGCGTCATAGAATTTGCGGTAGGTACCCGCCTGCGCCGCGGCGAGGCTGACCACGGCGGCGCGTTCGCTGTCCTGGCCAAGCACCGGCCATTCGCGCCACACGACCTTGAGCCTGGGATCCTCGCGCAGCAGCCGATCAACGTCCGCATTGCTCTTGCGGCAATAGCCGCAAGCGTAATCGAAGAACTCCACCAAGGTGACGTCGCCATTCTGAGCGCCCGCCCAAGCCCCAGCATAAGGCGTCTCGAAGGCGGCGCGCTGCGCGTCCACAGCCTTGCCGAGCTCGCGCTGCTGCAGCCGCTGGGAGGCTTCGCGAAGCACTTCGGGATG
Source organism: Allosphingosinicella sp. (assembly GCA_036399755.1). Taxonomy (GTDB): domain Bacteria; phylum Pseudomonadota; class Alphaproteobacteria; order Sphingomonadales; family Sphingomonadaceae; genus Allosphingosinicella. Next base: position 6,568 of record DASWMM010000104.1, on the reverse strand, counting down.
TTCGAGCAGATAAGCGCGGATCGTCTGCTCGATCTCACGCTTGCCGCCGCCCGCGCCGCCACCTTGGTACAAGGCAACGGCGCCGCCGCCGATCAGAATACCCGCCGCCGCGCCGATCAGCCCGAGCGTCTTACTTGCGTCCGTCATGGCCCCGTTTCTGGTTCTTCACCGCCGTGCGCGACACCATGGCGATGTCCTGCGCGCGAAGCCAGTCGCGCGTGCCGCTCGGGATCGCGCTCAGCGCCTGCTCGGCATTGGCAAGCGCAAGCGTGGGCTGGTTCTCGAGATTGTAGCGCTCCGCCGTCGCAAGCGCCGCCCGCCCCTGGTCGCCCTCGCGGTCGTAGACGATGCCGAGCTGGTACCAGGCGAATGGGTTCGAATTGTCGCGCCCGATCGCGGTCCGCAGAACGGTTTTCGCCTCCTCCAGATACTCCTTTTTCTCCGTTGCGATCAGCGCGTGGCCGAGCAAAGCCGCGATCAGCGGCTGGTCCGGCGCCTGGGCGACGGCGACCCGTAGCGACTCAAGCGCTTCGGCCGGCCGCCCCGATTCGAGCAGCACCTGCCCCCTTAGCTCCAGGAAGTACGCATCCTGGGGAGAAGCGCCGAGCAGGCTGTCCACCTCGGCCAGCGCCTTGTCCGGATAGGCGGTCTTGTGCCAGGCATAAGCCCGCGCATAGCGCGCCGGGATCGTCTTGTTGGTCTCGGGATATTTCTGAAGCGTGCGCTTGGGGTCATCGACGAAGCCGGCGAGCTTCGCCTTCACCCGCTGGAAACGCGCCTCAAGCGCCGGATCGCTTTTTGCGTCCCAGGACGGCGCCTTTTTGTAGACATCCTCCAGCGCCGCCATCCGCTCGCCGGTCAGCGGGTGGGTGCGCGCATAGCTGTCTTCCTGCGGGATGGCGTAGCGGAACTCCTGGTTCTGGAGCTTCTTGAAGAAGGAGAGACTGCCCTTGCCGCTGATCCCCGCCTTGTTGAGGAAGCTGGCGCCCGCGGCGTCGGCCGAGCTTTCCTGGACGCGGGTAAAGGCGAGGAACTTGCCCATCGCCGCCTGCTGGCCCGCGGCAAGGATGCCGGCGCCGGCTTCGCTCGCCCCCGCCGCCATCGCCGCGGCGCCGAGAAGCAGCGATAGCAGCATGATGCTGGTCGCCATCTTCACGCCCTCCCCGAAACGGAGAATGTGGCCGCCCGTGATATGGCCAAGCTCGTGCGCGATAACGCCCTGCACTTCGTTGGCGTTGTCGGCGGTGGTGATCAGGCCGGAGTGAATATAGACGATCTGGCCGCCGGCAACGAAGGCGTTGATCGAGCTGTCGTTGATCAGGACGACGTCGACATTGTCGGGACGCAGGCCCGCCGCCGCGATGATCGACTTCGACATGTCCTTGAACAGCGCCTCGGTCTCCGCATCGCGCAGGATCGACTGCGCGGCGGCCGGCTGGGCGGTGGCGGCGAACGCCACCGTGAGCAGCATCAAGAGTCGGGCGACGATGGTCACCCTGCGTTTGCGGGGACGGGGGCGGGTGATGGTCGCTTCAGCCATGACGCTCCCTGTCGCTGCGAAGGGCTGAACCTGACATGAGCGCGCCTGCCGAGGCAAGGCGGCTCATGTCGGTTCAGGCGGTCAGGCGCCGAACGTGCGCTGCCACCAACCACGGCGCGGCGGACCGGCGTCGGCCGCAGGCTCGTCGGCAGCGGGTTCAGCGGCGGCAGGCTGCTCGGTGGCGGGCTGCTCGGCGGCTGCCTTTTTGGAGGCGCTCCGCCTTGGCGCCTTCACTTCGCCCGGTGCTTCGGCGGCTTGGCGCTCGGCCACCCGGGTGTCCGCATCGGCTTCGCTGCCGGCAGCCGAAGCGGGTGCTTCCGGCGCCTGAGACTCGGCGGTCGGGGCGTCGACGGCGGGCGCCGCTTCCACCTCGTCCGACTTCTTCCGGCGGCGGCGCTTGGGCTTGGCCGGCACGTCCTCGGCGGCTGCGGGAGCAGCCTCTTCGGCAGGCGCGGCCTCGGCGGCCGGAGCAACCGCGTCGGCCGCGGCAACGGCTTGGGCCGGCGCTGCGTCCGAGGCTACCGCTTCCGGCGCATCGGCGGCCTTGCGGCGCGCACGCGGGCGGCGGCGGGCCTTGGGCTTCTCGTCCTCGGCAGGCGCTTCGGCGGTTACCGCGTCAGCACTCTCGGCTGAGGCCTCGGCGTCGGCCGGAGCTTCAGCATGGGCACCAGGCACTTCGGCGGCGGGCGCCGCTTCGGCAGTCTCATCCTCGCGCTCGGCGCCCTCGGCGGACTCGCGGCCTTCCTGGCCCTCCTCGCCTTCCCGGCGGCGGCCGCCCCGGCGTCCGCGGCGGCGGCGGCGCTTGCGGCCGCGATCCTCCTCCGAGTCGCGCGGACGCTCACCACGCTCGCCGCCGCGCTCGGCGCGCTGCTCGCGGGGCTGCTCCTCTTCTTCGTCCTCTTCCTCTTCCTCGAGCTCCTCGTCCTCCATCTCCTCGGGGATGTCGTCATCCTCCTCCTCGATGGGCGGTGCGATCTGCTCGACCCGCGGCGGAGCGATCGGCGGCGGCCCGAAGGACTCAACCGCCATGCGGGCGCCTTCGAAGCTGTCGTCGATCAGCACTTCGATCTGGACGCCGTAGCGCGCCTCGACTTCGGCGATCTCGCCGCGCTTGCGGTTGAGCACGTAGATGGCAGCTTCGCGGCCGGCGCGCAGGCAGATCTTGCTGCCGCGGCCACGCCCTGCTTCTTCCTCCAGCATGCGCAGCGCGGACAGACCCGCCGATGCGGCGGTGCGCATCAGGCCGGTGCCTTCGCAATGCGCACAAGGCCGGGTCGAGGCTTCGAGCACGCCGGTGCGCAGGCGCTGGCGGCTCATTTCCATCAGGCCGAACGACGAGATGCGGCCCACCTGAATCCGTGCGCGGTCGTTCTTGAGCGCGTCCTTCATGGTCCGCTCGACCTTCCGGATGTGGCCGTTCGATTCCATGTCGATGAAATCGATCACCACCAGCCCGGCCATGTCGCGAAGCCGCAACTGGCGGGCGATCTCATGCGCCGCCTCGATGTTGGTCGCGTAGGCGGTCTGCTCGATATTGTGCTCGCGGGTGGAGCGGCCCGAGTTGATGTCGATCGACACCAGGGCCTCGGTCGGGTTGATGACCAGGTAGCCGCCCGATTTGAGCTGCACCACCGGCTGGTACATCGCCGACAACTGGTCCTCGACGCCGAAGCGCTGGAACAGCGGCACCGGGTCCGCATAGTTGCGCACCTTCTTGACGTGGCTGGGCATCAGCAGCTTCATGAAGTTGCGCGCCGCCCTGTAGCCCTCGTCGCCTTCGATGATCACTTCGTCGATGTCGCGGTTGTAGATGTCGCGGATCGCCCTCTTGATCAGGTCGCTGTCGCCGTAAATAAGCGCCGGCGCCGAACTGCCCAGGGTGCGCTCGCGGATCTCGTCCCACAGGCGGGCGAGGTAATCGAAGTCGCGCTTGATCTCGGTCTTGGTCCGCGAAAGCCCGGCGGTGCGGACGATCAGGCCCATCGAGGTCGGCAGGCTCAAGTCGGCCATGATCTGCTTCAGGCGCTTGCGATCGGCGCCGTTGGAGATCTTGCGCGAAATGCCGCCGCCGTGCGTGGTGTTGGGCATCAGCACGCAATACCGGCCGGCGAGGCTCAGATAGGTGGTGAGCGCGGCGCCCTTGTTGCCGCGCTCTTCCTTGACGACCTGGACGAGCAGCACCTGACGCCGGTGGATGACGTCCTGGATCTTGTAGCGGCGGCGCAGGTTCTGGCGCTTGCGGCGAAGCACCTCGGCGGCGCTTTCCTCCGTGGCACTTTCGGCATCTTCCGGCTCGGCCGGGGCTTCGTCGTCGGCTGCGTCTTCCGGCGCGGCGACATTGCCCTCTTCTTCGTGCTCATGGTCGTGGTCGCTCTCGGACTCGTGCTCACGCTCATCATGATCTTCATCGTCATATTCAGCGGCGCGAAGGCGTGCTTCCTCCTCGGCGTGCTCGGCTTCTTCGCGAAGCAGAGCCTCGCGGTCCTCGCGCGGGATCTGGTAATAGTCCGGGTGGATTTCGCTGAAGGCCAGGAAGCCGTGGCGGTTGCCGCCGTAATCCACGAACGCCGCCTGCAGCGACGGTTCGACCCTGGTTACCTTGGCGAGATAGATATTGCCTTTGAGCTGCTTGTGCTCGGCCGATTCGAAGTCAAATTCCTCGATCCGGTTTCCCTGTACGACGGCCACCCGGGTTTCCTCCCGGTGGCGCGCGTCGATCAACATGCGCATGGTCATTAAGATTACTCCACGCGCGCACCCCGGCTGAAGAAGCCGTGCGGGCGGCGCGTCTGAAAATGGACAAAGGCGCGGCGATGGTCGCGCGCGCCTTTGATGTCCGGGTTGGCAGGAAATATGTGTCCGCCGCTGTTGCCGGGCCGGGCAAAGATGCCGGCCCCGATGCCCCCGCCGCAACGCCCGTCCCCTGGATGGGGCGATGCGAAGTGGGGGCGAAATGGCTCATGCAGCGTCAACCTTGGTGTCCGGTGCCCGTGATGGGCGCCGGCGCGAATTCGTGTGAGGCCAATGACATGGGGCGGAAAGGCGAGCCCTCCGCTTCTGGCCGACTATAGCTGCTAGCATCCCATCGGGGCAGCGGCAATGGGCAGCTAAGTAGGAGTCCGCGTTTTTGCTGGACCCGAGCGGCTTCGCCGCGCCATCTACCCGCCGTGGGGCAGATTATCGCCATCCTGTTGTCGTTCCTTGCCCTGCTGCTTCCGCAGCCGGACCGGGACGGCAATGGCGGCGTCACCATGAAGCTCGACGAGAGCGGCGGAAGCGAGGCGCAGGCGCCTTTGCCGCGGGTGTACGGCGCGCGCGGCTCCGACCGGCCGCTGGTGATCCTCGATCCCGGCCATGGCGGGCGCGATCCAGGCGCCGCCGCCCGGTTCGGCGGACGGGGCGAAAAGGACGTGACGCTCGCCATCGCGGCTTCGATCCGCGACGCGCTTGCCGCCTCGGGCCGGGTGCGGGTTGCCATGACTCGGGAGGACGACCGTTTCATCGTTCTGCGCGAGCGCTACGGAATCGCCCGGCGGATGGGCGCGGACCTGTTCATTTCGATCCACGCCGATGCGGCGCCGGCCAACGACGGCGCGCGGGGCGCAACCATCTACACCTTGTCGGAAGTCGCATCGGACAAGGAAGCGGCGTTGCTGGCGGATCAGCAGAACGAGTCGGACCGGATCAGCGGCGCCGCGTTGAGCGAAGACGAAACGGTCAACCGCATCCTGATCGACCTTGCTCAGCGGGACAGCATGAACGTGTCCGCCGATTTCGCGGCGCTGTTGAAGCGGGAGGCGGAGGCGTTTTTTCCGTTTCGGCCGGAATATCACCGCTTCGCTTCGCTGATCGTGTTGAAAGCGCCGGACGTGCCTTCGATCCTGTTCGAAACCGGCTACCTGACCAACCCCACGGACGCCGCCTACATCCAGTCCGACGAAGGCCGGCGGCAGATCGCGCTGGGGATGAAGAGCGCGATCGAGACTCACTTCGCGCGGAGGCTGGTGGACCTTTCCGCGAGGCGCTGAGGCAATCCGGCAGCGGAGCCGGTGAGCAGCGACCAGCCCTCCGGCAGGTAATCGGTGGACATATAGAACCAGTAATCGCACTTGCCCGAGCGGCTGTGCGAGCCGCCGCCCTTGACGATTCCGAGGGCCGTGGTGCCGACAAACACCGGCGCGCCGCTGTCGCCGCCCCGGCATTCGCCCTTCACCATCACCCAGGTCGGCGCGCACGGCCCGCCGCACAGGTCGCCCGGCGGCGCGAAGTCGGTAAGCTCCACTTCCGAGCAGCCGTAGCCCGACGTCTCGCCGCGCCGGCAGACGATGTCACCCACCCGCGTGCTTGCGCGCGGCCGGGAACCGGACAGGGTGCGCGCCACCGTTTTGCCGGTGTCGGCGTAGAAAAGCGGGCTCGCCTCCGTGCCGGTTTCGGCAACGTGAAGCTGCACATCCTGGAAGCTCCAGCCCCATTGGCCAAGAAAGGTAAGCGCAATATCGCCGCCGTGTTGGGGGTCGCGGTAGCTGAGCGCGTCCGGGCAATGCGCCGCGGTGACGAGGCCGGTGCGAGTGCCATCAGTGACCGCAAAGCCGGTGGTGCAATATTGGCGGCTGCCGGTCTCCGGCACGACTCCGTGCACGCGTGCGCCGCCCTCGAGGCCGAGATCAGCGCTTTCCCCATCCATCACCCGAATGCGAACGGGCACGTCGGTCATCGCCTCGAACGCCTTGTCGAGCGCGTCCGCGCCGTAGCGATCGGCGTCCCTGTGATTGACGAGCACGACCAGCTCGCCGGTTTTCGGATCGGCGCCCATTGCCGGCGGATATTGGAGCGCGGCCCGGATGCCGGCCTGGTGGCGGCGGATAGCGGCGACCACCTTCGCCTGCGTCGCCCTGGGGCCCGTGCGGAACACCACGGGGACGCGCGAGCCCCCGGCTAGGATCGTCTCAGCGCGAACCGGCTTGCGACCGGTGAGCAGGACCACGACGCGGTATTCCGGATCATGCTCAATGAAGAGGCCGGCGAGCC
>DASWMM010000103.1:0-4039 GCA_036399755.1 Allosphingosinicella sp. | reverse complement strand
CTCGCGCCCGCGGTTGCGAACTCGACCTTGTACGTGCTGGACGATCGCGGACGCCTGCACGCGTTTCGCTAAGCTCGCATTGGCGGCGTCCTTCGCGTAGGGCGCCGCCATGCCTGTTCCGACTGTCGCGATCGTGGGACGTCCCAATGTGGGCAAGTCCACGCTGTTCAACCGCCTTGTTGGCAAGCGCCTGGCGCTGGTCGACGATCGTCCCGGTGTGACCCGTGACCGGCGGGAAGGCGAGGGCAAGCTGCTGGACCTCGAGTTCCGCGTCATGGACACCGCCGGGTTCGAGGACGAGGACCCCGCCAGCCTGCCCGGCCGCATGCGCAAGCAGACCGAGGCGGCGGTACGGGAGGCCGATGTCGCCCTGTTCCTCATCGATGCCCGTGAAGGCGTGACCCCGCTGGACGAGGAAATCGCCCGCTGGCTGCGCAGCGAGAAAACCCCCGTCATCCTTGCCGCCAACAAGTGCGAGGGCCGCGCCGCGGAGCCGGGCCTGTTCGAAGCCTATTCGCTCGGTTTCGGCGAGCCGATCGCGATGAGCGCCGAGCATGGCGAAGGCGTCGTCGACCTGTTCGAGAATCTGCGTCCGCACATCGAAGGCGGTGAGGAAGCCGAAGAAGAGGAAGCGGAGGATGAGAATGAGCGGCCGCTCAAGCTCGCCATCGTCGGCCGTCCGAACGCCGGCAAGTCGACGCTGATCAACCGCATCCTTCAGGAAGAACGGCTGATCACCGGGCCGGAGGCGGGCATTACTCGCGATTCGATCTCAATCGACTGGGAATGGGAGGCACCGGACGGACGCCTGCGCCCGGTGCGCCTGATCGACACGGCGGGCATGCGCAAGCGCGCCAAGGTGCAGGACAAGCTCGAGAAGCTGTCGGTCGCCGACGGGCGCCGGGCGGTGGAGTTCGCCGAGGTTGTCGTGCTGCTGCTCGACGCGACGCTCGGCCTCGAAGCGCAGGATCTCAGGATCGCCGATTACGTGCTTCAAGAAGGCCGCGCGCTGCTCATCGCCATCAACAAATGGGATGTCGCGCACGATCATTCCTCGCTGTTCCAGGGCATCAAGCGGGCGCTTGAGGACGGGCTCAGCCAGGCGCCGGGCGTGGGGCTGCTTGCCGTCTCCGCAATGACCGGCAAGGGGCTCGACGAGCTTATCGGCGCCGCCTTCAAGGTTCGCGAAGTCTGGTCGAGCCGGGTTTCCACCGGCCAGCTCAACCGCTGGTTCGAGGAAGCGATCGAGCGCAACCCGCCGCCCGCGCCCAGCGGCAAGCGGATCAAGCTGCGCTACATCACTCAGATCAACTCGCGCCCGCCCTCGTTCCTGATCTTCGGCACGCGGCTGGAGATGCTGCCGGACAGCTACCTGCGCTACCTGACGAATTCGATGCGCAAGGAATTGGGCTTCGGCGCGGTGCCGATCCGGCTGGATACGCGCGCCTCCAAGAACCCGTTCGGCAAGGACAAGTAGGGGAGACTCTCTCGACGACGCGTCTCGGCTTCGCTCGACGCTGGCTCGAGATGAGCGGCTGCCCCGGCCTCCGCCCCTCCGCTCATCCCGAGCGAGTGTCGAGCTTGTCGAGACACGGTGTCGAGGGAGCCTGTCGAGACGACGTGTCGAGAGAGGCGCTTACCTGCGCATCGGCTGGGGCGATCCGCGCGCCAGCGAGCGCCAGACCCACTCGAGCGGCCCGTAGCGAAAGCGCTTCAGCCACGGCTTCGACCAGAGCAGCATGACGGCCCAGGCGGGAAGCACGGCAAGCCATAGCTCGACGCGGCTGAGATGGCCGAACAGGCCGACGCCGTAGCCGAAGAACAAGGTGGTCATGGCGAGGGACGTGCCAAGATAGTTGGTGAACGCCGCCCGGCCGGCCGCGGCGATGCGCTCCACCAGGGGGCCGCCGCCCCGGGTGAGGAGGATGATCAGGGCCGCGAACCCGATCACGGTCAGCGGCCGGACCGGCACCGTCGCCGCCGACCAGATCGCCGCCACCGTCTCAACGCTGAAGCCGTCCGCCCACAGGATCGCGGCATAAGCGGCATAGACGGCCAGTCCGAAGCCCAGGCAGAGGAGGGCGATGCGGCGGTAGCGCGCGTTCTCCCAGGCGCCGGTCAGAAAGCCGGTGCGGAGCGCTGCCATGCCGAGCAGCATGAAGCCCACCGTTTCCCAGGTGAAGAACATCAGGCCCACGAAGGGCTGCCCCGCCTGCTCGGTCATCCGGTTGCCCGCAATGGCCGCGTAGGAGCCGCGATAGAGTTCCAGCGATGCCTTAACCTGGTCGGGCGTCGGCACGCCGAAGATGTTGCCCTTGCTGGTCCAGGCGGCCAGCGTTTCCGCCGAAGCGCCTGGTGCCGCCGCCGCCGCTGCCAGGTGGAAGACCCCTGCGGAAAGGACGGCGAACAGCACGAACTGGAGGGCGATGAAGCCGATGCCCCACCGCACCAGCGCCCGCACATCCTTGGTGTGGAAGAACCATGCGATCGCCCCGGCGACGGCGTAGCCGAACAGGATGTCGCCGCGCCAGATCAGGTAATAATGGAGAAGGCCGATCACGCCGAGCCACCCCATCCGGCGCATGTGGACGGACGCCGACGGCTCCCCCTTCGCCTCCGCGCCGTCGATGACGAGCAGCATGCTCGCCCCGAACAGAAAGGAGAACAGGCCGCGCATCTTGCCGTCGAACAGGATGAAGCTCGCCGCCCAGGAGAGCAGGTCCGCCGGCCCTTCGTTGCCGTAAGCCAGCGGATTGATATAGGCCTGCGACGGCATCGCGAAGTCGGCAATGTTCATCGCCAGGATGCCCATCACCGCCACGCCGCGGACGATGTCGAGGGTGGCGATGCGGGGGTGGGGCTCGGTGGCTGCGTTCATTCTTAGTGGTTCCCCCGGTCTGGCGTCGCCCGACAAGAACCGGCCGAACCTACTCTCGTCATTTCCGCGCAAGCGGGAATCCCGCTTTACCGGCGAGAAGGAAGAAGAAGCGGGACCCCCGCTTTCGCGGGGGTGACGGAACTAGGTCACCGCTGCTTGGCGCCGGATCGCTCAGGCTTCCACCGGCCTCGACTGGAGCTGGATGTAATTGGCAAGGCCCATGTTGCGGATCATGTCGAACTGGCGTTCCAAGTGGTCGACATGCTCCTCCTCGTTGGAGAGGATCTCGGCGAACAGGTCGCGGCTGACATAATCGCGCACGCTTTCGCAGTGGGCGACGGCGCCCCTGAGCTGTTCGACGGCTTCATATTCGACGTCGAGATCGGCGCGCAGAATTTCCTCCACGGTTTCGCCGATGCGCAGGCGCCCGAGGAGCTGGAAATTGGGCAGGCCGCCGAGGAACAGGATGCGCACCGTCAGCCGGTCGGCATGCTTCATCTCGTCGATCGATTCGTGCCGCTCGTAATCGGCGAGCCGGCCGATGCCCCAATTGTCGAGCATCCGGTAATGAAGCCAATATTGATTGGTGGCGGTGAGCTCGTTCTTCAGCGCCTCGTTGAGCAGCTCGATTACGCGTTCGTCGCCCTTCATTGCGGCCTCCTGTTCAGGGGCGGCTGTATCCGAGCGCCGGCCAGGAGGGAAGAAGAAACGGCGGAAAACTGCGATAAAATGCGCTGCGAATGCTACGCAGTCACACGCTCCGCGGCGATGATCTCACGTGCGAATGAGAAGCATTGGCCACAGCGCGGCTTGCGGCCCAGCCCGCGATAGGCGCTCGCCGGACAGGACGCGCCATCCCGCGCCGCCTTGCGGACGTCGCACTCCCGAATCGCGTTGCAGACACAAACGATCATGGGGAGGAGAGATACCGATAATGCGAAGCGTTCGCAAGAGGTGTGGGTACGCTTAAGCCCCTCCCCTTCAGGGGAGGGGTTGGGGGAGGGGACTGTAAGTGGAAGTTCACTGACGCTCGTGGGGCGCATCGACATGCCCCTCCCCAACCCCTCCCCTGAAGGGGAGGGGCTTTTAGAGCCTCACGCCACCGTGGGTTCGCTGCCCATCAGCGCCGGGAAGAAACCCTCATGCGCGCGCCGCAGGTCG
>DASWMM010000102.1:0-3318 GCA_036399755.1 Allosphingosinicella sp. | reverse complement strand
CGGCCGCCGGATGGATGGCGGCGATCCGCTCCTCTACATCGAGTCGATTCCCTATTGGGAAACCCGCGGCTACGTGCCGATCGTGCTCCGCAACTACTGGGTCTACGAACAGCAGGCGGGGAAGGACTCGAGCAGCCGCCGTGCGCTGGCCCAGGGGCTGTGGCCGCGTTTCCCGGGGCTGCCGGGCGCGTCGGCCGTCCGGCTGAGCGCCGGCAGCGTCACCGCGAGCACCGCCGGCACCGACTGAGGGCTCAGCTTTCGTTCTTGATTTGTTCGGGTCCGCGCTGCACAGTCACCGTGTGACTCGCCCCGACGCCCGTGCCGGCCGCGGCGCTCCAGAGAACAGGACGCCGACCCGCTTTAACCTTCCCGAGCGGGAGGCGGACGGCGACTGGCTGGACGTTCGCGAGGAGCATGACGGGCTTCCGCCGCTGCGCACGACGGTGACGGTGGAGAAGCCGAAGACGGTCGTCACCCGTAACGCCTCGCCCGACATCGGTTTCGACCGCTCGATCAACGCCTATCGCGGCTGCGAGCACGGTTGCATCTACTGCTTCGCCCGCCCCACCCACGCCTATCACGACCTCTCGCCCGGCCTGGATTTCGAGACGAAGCTGTTCGCGAAGCCCGACGCGCCGAAGCTGCTGCGCGAGGAGCTGGCGAAACCCGGCTACAGCCCGCGCCCGATCGCGCTCGGCACCAACACCGATCCCTACCAGCCGATCGAGAGCAAGTGGCGGATCACCCGCGGCATCCTCGAAGTGCTTGCCGAGACGCGTCACCCGGTGACGATCACGACCAAATCGGACCGCGTGCTGCGCGACCTCGACATCATCTCAGCCATGGCGGCAGACGGACTGATCGGAGTTGCCGTGTCGGTGACGTCGCTGACGCCGGAAATCTCCCGCACCCTTGAGCCGCGCGCGCCTTCCACCCGCAAGCGCCTTGCCGCCGTCAAGGCGCTGAGCGCGGCGGGGGTGCCCACGCTGGTCGCCATCGCGCCGGTGGTGCCCGGCATCACCGATGCGGAGCTCGAGCATATCGTCGAGGCGGCGGCCGAGGCGGGCGCGAGCGGCGCCTTCTACCTCCCCGTCCGCCTGCCGCACGAAGTGGCGCCGCTCTTCCGCGCCTGGCTGGACGAGCATTTCGCCGAGCGCGCGGGCAAGGTGATGCACATCATCCAGTCGCTCCGCGGCGGGCGCGACAATGATCCGAACTTCTTCTCCCGGCTGCGCGGATTTGGGCCTTGGGCCGATCTCCTCGAGGTCCGGTTCAACCGTGCTGCGAAGAAAGCGGGTTTTACGGGGGAGCGCCGAAAGCTGCGCACGGACCTGTTCGTGCCGCCGCAAGGCCCGCAGCTCCGCCTCCTCTAGTTCCTCCCCATGCGCAGCATGGGGAGGGGAACCAGCGAAGCTGGTGGAGGTGTTTCTAGGAAGGAATCAGAAGGTTGGGAGGCGATCCTCAGACCGTCGCGGCAGCTACCCCTCCACTGCCCTTTGGGTGGTTCCCCTCCCCATCTGGCGATGGGGAGGAACTCTAGGCCGCCGTCTTCAGCTTGTAGTTGCGATACTCTTCCCGGAGCGCCGTCTTGAGGAGCTTGCCGGTGGCGGTGTGGGGGAGGCTTTCGACGAACAGGATCTCGTCGGGCAGCCACCATTTGGCGACGTGGTCACCAAGGTGCCGCATGATCTCCTCCTCGCCGACCTCGGAGCCCGGTTTGCGGATGACGAGGAGGATCGGTCGCTCGTCCCACTTGGGATGGTAGACCCCCACCGCCGCGGCCTCGGCGACGCCCGCGCAGCCGACGGCGGCATTTTCGAGCTCCACCGAGCTGATCCACTCGCCGCCCGACTTGATGACGTCCTTGGCGCGGTCGGTGATCTGCATGACGCCGTCCGGGTGGAGGACCGCGACGTCGCCGGTGTCGAACCAGCCGTCAGGCGTCAGGCACGGCCCGCGCTCGTCCTGGAAATATCGCTCGATGATCCAGGGCCCGCGCACCTGCAGGCGCCCGGACGTATGGCCGTCGCGGGGCAAGAGGTTGCCCTCGTCGTCGACGACGCGCAGCTCCACCCCGAACGGCACCCTTCCCTGCTTGGAGACGAGATCGACCTTCTCCTCGAAGCTCATCTCGTCCCAGTCCGGCGACGGCGCCCCCATAGTCCCGATCGGCGAGGTTTCGGTCATGCCCCAGGCGTGGTTGACGCGGATGCCCATCTTCATCAGCCGCTCGATCATCGCGCGGGGCGCGGCCGAGCCGCCGATGGTGACGATCTTGAGGTGCCGCGGCTCCTCGCCTGTCGCATCCATATGCTGGAACATGGCGAACCAGACGGTGGGGACGCCGGCGGAGTGCGTCACCTTCTCCCGGTTCATCAGCTCGCACAGAACCTTGGGCTCGTTGACGGCGGAGAAGACGAACTTGATGCCCGCCGCTGCGCCGGCGAAGGGCAAGCCCCAGCCGACGGCGTGGAACATCGGCACCACCGGCAGCGCCACCGACTGCATCGACAGGTCGAAGATGGCCGGCTGGATCTCGCTGATCGCGTGGATGAGGGTGGAGCGGTGGGAATAGACGACGCCCTTCGGGTTCCCCGTCGTGCCGCTGGTGTAGCAGAGCATGCAGAGGTCGCGCTCGTCGCCCTCGACCCAGGCGTAGTTTCCGTCCTCCGCGGCGATGACGGCCTCGAAGGAGTCTTCGGCGTCGCCGTCCATGACGATGTAATGTTCGATCGTCGTCCAATGTTCGCGCAGGCGATCGACGATCGGCTGGAAGGCGCGGTCGTAGAGGAGGACGCGATCCTCGGCGTGGTTGGCGATGAAGGCGAGCTGGTCGTCGAACAGGCGCGGGTTGATGGTGTGGACGATGCCGCCCATGCCGATCGCCCCGTACCAGGCGCAAAGATGGCGATGATGGTTCATTGCGAGGGTGGCGACGCGATCGCCCGGCTTCACCCCACGGCGCTCGAGAGCTTGCGCTAACTTCCTGGAATCGCGCGCAATTTCGGCCCAGTTCGTGCGCGTCTCGCTACCGTCGGCCCAGCGGCTGACGATTTCCCGGCGGCCATGCTCGCGTTCGGCGTGGTCGAGCAGCCGTGGCACCCGCAGCTCGAAATCCTGCATTCCGCCGAGCATCGCCTTCTCCCGATTGTTACGGGCGCAAGCTTATCCGGTCAGGAGACGAGCGCAAGGCGCACGGCGGGCGCCGCCTGCAGCCGCACCGCGACGACGCCCTCCACCCGCTCCAGGCGGGCGGCAAGCTCGGCGTCGAGGAGGAAGTCGCGGCCGAGGACCAGCTGCGCCTCGCCGCCGGGGATG
>DASWMM010000101.1:0-5866 GCA_036399755.1 Allosphingosinicella sp. | reverse complement strand
CTCCCGGGCGGCCGCGAATATTATGCGTTCCGGGTTCGGCAGGAAACCACCAGCGACCTTTCGCCCGAGCAGATCCACCAGATCGGCCTCCGCGAGTCGCAGCGCATCAATACGGAGATGGACGCCGTGGCGAAGGGCGCGGGGTTCGCCACGCGCCAAGCCTTCATCGCCGAACTGCGCACCAACCCCGTTTACTTTGCAAAGACGCCGGAGGAGCTGCTTCGGGCGAGCGCGCGCGTCGCCAAGACCATCGACGGCAAGATGCCGGCTTTCTTCCGCACCCTGCCGCGCCTGCCGTACGGACTTCGCGAGATTCCGGCGGAAACCGCCGAAGGCACCACCACGGCCTATTACGGCCAGGGCGCGCCGGAGAGCGGGCTTGCCGGCACCTATTACGTCAACACGTCCAAGCTCGACCAGCGTCCCTTGTGGGAGATACCGGCGCTCACCGCCCACGAAGCGGTGCCCGGCCACCATCATCAGATCGCGCTTCAGCAGGAGCTCGATCTGCCGCCCTTCCGCCGCAACTTCACCTCCTTCACCGCCTTCACCGAAGGCTGGGGCCTGTATTCGGAAAAGGTCGCGGAGGAGATGGGCCTGTACGACACGCCGGCCAAGAAGATTGGCCAGCTCTCCTACCAAGCCTGGCGCGCCGCGCGGCTGGTGGTCGATACCGGCATCCATTCCAAAGGCTGGGACAAGGCCAGGGCCGTCGCCTTCATGCGCGAGAACACCGCTTTGTCCGACGCCAATATCGACGCGGAGGTGAACCGCTACATCAGCTGGCCCGCCCAGGCGCTCGGCTACAAAATCGGCGAACTCAAGATACGCGAGCTGCGCGCCAAAGCGGAGGCTGCGCTTGGAGCCAAGTTCGACATTCGCCGCTTCCACGACGCGGTCCTGCTCCAGGGCTCGGTGCCACTCGACGTGCTCGAGCGGCAGGTGAACGAGTGGATCGCCGCGGAGCGCTCGAGACTGTAATCGGCTACAAAACTCGTTCGTCCCTAGCGAAGTCGAGGGGCGGGGGCTCTGTCTCCTCGTGTGCGCCCCTCGACTTCGCTCGGGACGAACGAGACCGGAAGCATAACTAGCTCTCAGAATAGACCGGAGAATTCCCGCAGGGGGCCGGGCGGCAGGGCGCTCGGGAGCTCCGCCAACTCAGCGCGGGCTGTTTGCCGCCTCTTCGTCGTCGCGGGCCTGCTGGTCGATCTTGGAGAGGCGCTCCTGGCGCGCTTCGTCGATCAGCCGGTCCCAGTTGACGCTGTCGGCGCCCTGCCGCTCGGCGCGGGCGCGGCGGACGAGGTCGTTGTAGCAGCCGCTCGCGCCGCCGGGGCCCGTCGGCGAGCAGCTGCCGATGCCGGAGCGGCCGACATATTGCAGCTCCACCGCACGCGCGCCCCAGGCTTGGTTGACCGGATCGTTGGGATTGTCGCGCAGGTTGGTCGGGATCCGAAAGCGCTCCTTGTCGTCCAGCCGGGCGCAGACGTTGATCTGCTCGTCGGTGCTCTCCGGGCAGGGGTCGTTGCCATAGACGATGAGCTGATTGACCTTGGCGTCGGCGACGACGGCCGCTGCGGCATCCGCCGCGTCCTCGGCCTGGGGTTGCGCGAAAACAGGCGCCGACAGCGAGGCCAAAACAAATGCGGCGGCGAACAAGCGCTTCATGGGATCAAATCCTCTTCGACAAGGCGATGGCGAACCGGCAGCCGGCCCGAATAAAGGAAGAAAGGATCGGGTAGCCGAACGTGTCTTCCGCGCCGGCCGCGAGCGCGGTGTCGCGGTGCTCTAGTTCCTCGGCCTGGAAGCGGCGGATGGACTCGGACAGGTCCGGCTCCTCGTCGCCCAACGAGCCGAGCTGTTCCTCATAATGCTTGTCGATTTCGGTCTCGACCGCCGCCGTGCAGGCCATGGCCGCGCTCGGGCCCATCAGGGCGGTAACGGCGCCGAGCGCATAGCCGGCGATGTTCCAGAAGGGCTGGATCAGGGTTGGGCGGATTGCCCGATCGACCAGCATGTGGTTGAAATGGCGGAGGTGGACTTCCTCCTGGCTCTGCATGCGGGCGATCACCCGGGCGGTCGGATGGCGCGCGCCGAGTACGGCAAGCTGGCCGCAGTAGATGCGGGTCGCGCCATATTCGCCGGCCTGATCAACCCGCGCCATCGAGGCGATGTCGGGCCGCCGGTCGCCGGGGCGCCAGCTGGGGCGCGGCGCGGTCCGGGGTGGGGCGTCGGGCAAGCCTTGCGCGGTCATGCCGCAGCCGATCGAGGGCGTCGCAGACTGAGCCATAGGATCAGGAGAGCGAACACTATCGAGATGATCGCGTTCCATCCCGCCATCGAAATGCCGAAGAATTCGAATTGAACCTGGTCGCAGCGGGTAAGCGGCGCGGCCATGATCGAATCCAGCAGATCGGCGGTGGTGCCCCCCGACGCCGTGCTGGTGCACTGCGTGAAGCCTTTGAATACCTTCGCCTCGACGCCGGCATGATAGGCACCGATCGCGCCGCTGCCGAAGATGCCGAGCGCCGCCAGCCACACGAAGCTGCGTCCCCGGTCCGGCAGACGAGAGAGCAGCACGGCGAGCAGAGCGAAGCCGAGCGCGGCGAGGTGCGCATAGCGTTGCCACCAGCACATCTCGCACGGGGTGAGCCCGCCCCAGATCTCCGAACCCCAGGCGCCGGCAAGAAGCCCCGCCGGAACCAGGATGGCCAGAGCCTTCGCCTTGCCGAGGTTGGTCACCGGCTTAACGCGTCCCCGCCTTCGCCTGCGGTGCCGGCACCGCCTTGACGGCGGTGGCGGAGCGGCCGAGCCGGGCGATGGTCTGCAGCGCGTAATGAAGCTGGAAGTCCTCGATGCCCTTCTTCTTCAGCTCCTCCGGAGTCGCGGTGAAACGCGGATCGGGCTTGCCGTCGTCCTCCACCACATTGTCCTCCACCTTGAGCTCGTTGATCAGGTGGCGGCGAAGATCGGCTTCGCGAAGCCGCGGCCGGGTCTTGTAGTCCGGATCGGAAAGCTGCGGCACTTCGATGTCGGGGGCGATGCCGCCTTCCTGCACCGAGCGGCCCGACGGCGTGTAATACCGCGCGGTGGTGAGCCGAAGCGCGGTGTCGCTGCCGATCGGAAGCAGCGTCTGCACCGAACCCTTGCCGAAGGTGCGCTCGCCCATGACGATGGCGCGGTGATGCTCCTGGAGCGCCGCCGCCACGATCTCGGCCGCCGAGGCGCTGCCGGCATCGACCAGCACAATCACCGGAAGGCCGCGCGCCGCGTCGCCCGGCTGGGCGTAATAGCGCTCGATATCCGTTTTCTTGCGGCCGCGCTGCGAGACCACTTCGCCGCGCTCGAGGAACACGTCGCTCAGTCCGATCGCCTGGTCGAGCAGCCCGCCCGGGTTGGAGCGCAGATCGACGATATAGCCGAGCGGCTTGCCGCCGATGGACTTGTCGATGGCGGCGATCGCAGCCAGCGTTTCGTCGGTGGTGGTGCGGCTGAACGTGTTGACGTTGATGATGCCGACCCGGTCCTTGACCTCCCACTTCACCGCCTTGAGTTCGATGATCGCGCGGGTGAGCTTGACGTCGAACGGCTTGTCGCGGCCCGGGCGAACGATCGTGATGGTTAGCGAGGTGCCCGGCTTGCCCTTCATCTGGTCAACCGCTTCGTCGAGCGTGCCGCCGTAGATCAGCTTGCCGTCGATGTGGGTGATGTAATCGCCTGCCTTGAGACCCGCCTTGAAGCCCGGCGAATCCTCGATCGGCGTGATCACCTTGACCGCTCCATCCTCCATGGTGACGTTGAGGCCGAGGCCGCCATATTCGCCCTCCGTGGTAGTCATCATCCGGCTATAGCCCTTCTCGTCGAGATAGGAGCTGTGCGGATCGAGGCTTGCAAGCATGCCGTCGATCGCGCCGCGCAGCAGCGTCTCCTCATCGACCTGCTCGACATATTCGGACCTGACGCGATTGAAGACGGTCATGAACTCGTCGAACTGCCGCATCCCGTCCACTTCGGCGGTTGCAAAGGCGGCGGTGGCGGCGGGAATGATCGCAACCGCGCCGACAAGGCCGAGGGAGCGAAGGAGGTTGCTGGCCATAAATATCCTGCAAAAAATAGGTCGGGAGGAGCTTTACCGCCTTTTCTAGCAGGGGGAAAGCAACGGCAGGTGAATGAGAGCTTTCACAGCACCACTAAAGGCGCGATCGGAAAGGGCTTGCCGTTGCGGCGAAGCTCGATGCCGACGCGGGGCTCGCGGGGACCCGCGCGGCCGACCGTCTGGCGGGGGCGGACCTGCTCCCCGCGCCGAACGGCGAGTGAGCCCAAGTTGGTGAGCGTGCTGGTCCAGCCGCCGCCATGGTCGATGATCACCACCTCGCCATAGCCGCGGAAAGCGCTCGCATAAGCGACGCGGCCGCCCGAGGGCGCCGCCACTTCGGCATTGGCGGCGGTGACGAGAGTCAGGCCGCGGGCATGGACGCCGGCGTCGGAAATTTCTCCCATGCCGGTCACCAGCCGTCCCGCGACGGGCAGCACATAGACCGGTCCGGCGCGCTGCGCGGTGGCGCCTTGGGAGCCTGGCCGCAAAGCGGGGCCGGGGAGTTCGCTCAAGCGCTGGCGAAGCTGATCCTGAAAGGCGCGGGTACCGACAAGGGCGGCGATGTCGCGCGCCTCCTCGCCGAGCGCGAGCGCGCGATCGGATTCGTTGACCGCCGAGGCCATCAAGGTTTCGGACTTGGCGCGCTGGCTTTGCTCGAAGCGGGCGAGTGCGACCCGCCGTTTGCGAAGGTCCTCACGTCCGGCGGTGAGCGCCGCGTAGGCCGTCTCGGCATCCTTTCTCAGCCGGTTGCCCTCGGCGATTTCGGCGCGCACCGCGGCGGTGCGGCGGCGGATCACCGGCAGCGACGAGGCGAGCAGCGAGCGGACATGGACGATCTCGTCCACCGATCCGGGCTGCACCAGGGCGAGGGCCGCGGGGCGCCGTGCCATGGTCTGGAGCGCGCCGGTGAGGCGGATAAGCGGCGCCTGCTTCTCGGCGAGGCGCGCGCGCTGTTCGCGGCGAAGCTGCTCGACGAGGCGGATTCGGGTTTCGGCGGCGGTGATGTCGGCTTCGGCGGCCTGGATGCGGGCGGCCAGCGCGGCGGCCTCGGCGCGGGCGCGGGACGCCTCTCCAGTGGCCTTCTGCGCCTGCCGCTCGAGCAGCTCCGAGCGGCGCCGCGCCTGCTCGGCCTCTCCCTTGGCCTGCGCGAGGTCGCTCGGCGCCGCTCCCCCGCTTTGCGCCATTGCCCACCCGCTGGCGGCGAGGGCCAGAACAAGGAGTGGGGCAAGGATCAGGCGGCGCATGGCCTATCCTTCGCGGTGATACGGGTGGTTGGCAAGGATGGAGGTTGCCCGAAACAATTGTTCGGCAAGCATCGCCCGGGCGAGGAGGTGAGGCCAGGTCGCCTTGCCGAAGGCGAGGAGGAGATTCGCCCCGGCGCGTTCCTCGTCGCCGAAGCCGTCCGCGCCGCCCAGCAGGAACCGGGCCTCGCGCTTGCCGCCATCGCGCCAGGCTTCGAGCTTCTTTGCGAGAGCGAGGGAAGGGAGCTGCTCGCCTTTTTCGTCGAGGATGATGGTGACGCTGGCCTCGGCCGGAAGCGGCAGCTTGCCGCCGCTTTCCAGAAGCTCCGTCAGCTTTGTCGGCCAGGCGATGCGCTTCAGATAACGCTCCACCAGTTCACCCTCGGGCGACCGGCCGATCTTGCCGCGGGCAATGATGTGGAGGAGCATGGTGAGGACCCTGACGGCTTAGGAGACCGAAATAAGGTATCCGTTCGTCCCGAGCGAAGTCGAGGGGCGCTTGCACAGACTCCTCATGTGCGCCCTTCGACTT
>DASWMM010000100.1:0-1959 GCA_036399755.1 Allosphingosinicella sp. | reverse complement strand
TGTTGTCCGGAACGAGCTTCAAAAGGCGCATCGTCGAGGTCCTAGATATGGAGTTCGCGGGGCCGCGTCCGGCGCGCCCACAGGGCAACCAGCATGCGCGTCACGTTGACTGCGGTGAAGACGGAGGTGACGATGCCGATCATCAGCACCACCGCGAAGCCGCGGATCGGGCCGCTGCCGAACGAATACATGATCACCGCCGCGATGACGTTGGTGATGTTGGCGTCCAGGATGGCGGTGCTCGCCTCGCGATAGCCCGACTCGATCGAGTCGAGGATCTTCTTTCCTCGTCGCTGCTCCTCGCGAATCCGCTCGTTGATCAGCACGTTGGCGTCCACGGCGGCGCCGATGGTGAGCACGAAACCGGCGATTCCGGGCAAGGTCAAAGACGCGCCGGAAACGGCAAGAATGCCAAGAATCATGAGGGCGTTCAGCACCAGACCGACGGTGGCGTAGACGCCGAAGCGGCCATAGGTCACCAGCATGAACAGGATCACCGCGCCGGTGGCGGCGATGCTTGCCACCGCGCCCTTGTAGATCGAGTCGCGGCCGAGCTCCGGACCGACGGTGCGTTCCTCGATCGTCTTGAGTTCAACCGGCAGCGAGCCCGAGCGAAGCTGAACGGCGAGCTCGTTGGCGGTTTCGACCGTGTAGCTGCCGGAAATCGACGCCTGGCCGCCGAGGATCGGCTCGTTGATGGTGGGGGCGGACAGAACAACGTTGTCGAGGACGATTGCGAACGGCTTCTTGACGTTCTCGCGCGTCACGCGCCCGAAGGCCTTGGCGCCGCTGCTGTTGAAGTTGATGCTTACCGAGGGCTGGTTGCTCTCGTCGAAACGCTGCTGGGCGTCGATGAGCTGCTCGCCGCTAACGATCGCGCGCCGCTTGACCGCGATCGCGCCGCCGTCCTGCATGGGGAGCACCTGGCTGCCGACCGGCGCGCGGCCCTGCGCGACCTGGGCCGGATCGGCGGTGAGATCGACCAGCTTGAACTCCAGCCGCGCGGTTTTGCCGAGGAGCTTCTTCAAGCCTTCGGGATCCTGCACGCCGGGCACCTGGACCAGAATCCGCCGGTCGCCCTGGCGGATCACGGTGACTTCCTTGGTGCCTTCGGGATCGACGCGGTTGTAGATGACCTCCCGGGCGGTGGCCATTGCGCTGTCGAGCGCATTATCGATGCCGGCTTGAGTCGGCGTCAGCACGACCTTGTTCTGATCGATAACGCCGACGTCCCAGTCACGGGCGCCGAGACCGATCGGTTGGGTCTGGCGGCGCGCGAAATCCACTGCCGCATCAACCTGGGCGGGGTTGCGCACGGTGAAGACCAGGCGGCCGCCGGAGGTGGACACGTCGCCGATCTCGATCGGCGGAGTCTCGCGCCGCAGCCCGGTGCGGATGATGTCCTCCATCTGCTGGAGGCGCTGCGAGGCGACGTCGCTGGTGTCGGCTTCCAGAAGCAGGTGGCTCCCGCCGGCGAGATCGAGGCCGAGGCTGACCTGGCGGTGCGGCACGAAGCTGGGCCAGGTGGCCACCCGGGCGGCCGGAAAGAAGCTCGGCACAGCGAACAGGATGCCGATGAGGCAGAGGAGAACGATGCCCCCGATCTTCCAGCGCGGAAAGTCCAGCATGGCTTAATCGTTCGCCGGCTTGGCGCCGAATGGGCGCACGTCGCTGAGCATCGATTTCACCACCCGGACGCGGACGTTGGGGGCGATTTCAAGCTCCACCTCCGACTCGTCGACGCGGATCACCTTGCCGATCAGGCCGCCGGTGGTGACGGCGGTGTCGTTCTTCTTCACCGCGCCGATCATCGCTTGGTGCGTCTTCATGCGCTTTTGCTGGGGCCTGATCAGCAGGAACCAGAAGATGACGAAGATGAGCAAAAGCGGCGCAAAGGTCATGAACCCCCCGGCCCCTGAGGATGCGGCGCCGGCTTGGGCGTAAGCGGGTGATGCGAAC
>DASWMM010000099.1:0-3825 GCA_036399755.1 Allosphingosinicella sp. | reverse complement strand
TGGGAGGTGGACCGCGATGACTTTTGGCCGAGCGGCGAATGGTGCGGGAGATGGATTGTTCGGTTCCTTCTCAATCCTCCCCGGGACGGGGAGGGGACCGCGCGTAGCGTGGTGGTGGGGGGTGTGTGCAGGGCGCTGCAGAGGCGTGCTGTCCTATCGCAACGCCCTGCGCCGGCGCCGAGCCCCCTCCACCAGCCTGCGGCTGGTCCCCCTCCCCGTCCCGGGGAGGATTTTGGCGTCACCGGCCGTCCATCGCGGCATAGTTGAAGAGGCGGTAGCGGGTCTTCTGCTGGGCGCGGATGTTGGTGGCGAGGCGGCCGTGGAGCTGGTCGTCCCAGGTGGCCCAGCGGGTGATGAAGGGTTCGGCGCCGGTGCCGCTTTCCTGAATAATGAGGACCTGTTTGAGGAGGTCGGTGACGGCGGCGTGGTAGCGGTCGTAGTCGATGCGCAGCTTGGCGGTCGCGGGGTCGAACTTGAGGACGCCGCGATCCAGGAAGTAGTTCATCTGCATGAGCTGCATCATGTTGTAGGGCTGCTCGCGGCGCGGCTTGTTGTTCTGAAGGGTGCGCAGGATTCCGGCGGCGTAGACGGCGCGGAGCTGGTCTTCGCTGTAGTAGCCGCGGCGGCGAAGCTCCTTGGCGACGAAGAGCGAGACGAGGTCCGCCTTCATTTCCTCGATCAGATTCGCGTCGGCACCAAGCGCCGCGTCGAGCTGGCGGCCGTCGTTTGTGACGTCCGGGCCGAGATAGTGGCCGACCTCGTGCCACAGCGTGCGATAGAAACCGGCATCGGCGGTGAGGTGCTTGGCCTGCTCCGCGACAACGGCGGCGCCGAACACGTCGCCGGTGCCGCGGAAGATGCTGGGGTCGCGCATGATGTTGGCGCGCAAAAGGATGATCGAGCCGTAGCGGTCGGCGAGATAGGCTTCGTTGGGCAGGTTGGTCGCGGTGTTGCCGCCGCGCGCCTGGCCAAAATCGGCGATTACATCGTAGACGCCGACCGGGATGTTCTCGCGCACCTTCTTGTGGCGGGCGGTGGGCAGCATGTCTTCCAGCGCCTGGATGCCCTGCATCGCCTTGCGCAGTTCCGCGGTTTCGGCGGTGCGGGTGGCGAGGAGGGACAACGAGTAGAAAGCGCGGGTGCCGTAGAGCTCGTCGTCATAGGTTTCGTAGGCGCCGATCTGGGCGTTGAGGTTCTTGAAGCGGCCGCTGATCCAGGCGGCGTCGCCTGATTCATAATCATCGGAGAGGACATCGCGGGCGCGGTTTCGGAGGTATTTGGCGAACTCCCAGTCCGAGCTCTCCACTGCGGCGGCGGCTTCGTTGAGGAGGGCGTGGGCGCGGATCATCTCATCGGCATAAGCGAGCGAATAGGGGGCCGCGTAGAGGGTGGCCCGGTTCGGGCGCTTGCCGAGCTGTTCGACGCGGGCGCGGAGGCCCGGGTGGAGGGTGTCGAGCACGGGATATTGGCGCAGCTTGGCGAGGTCGCGCTTGAGCACGGCAAGCTCGGCGCGGCGGACCACGGAGCGCACTTCGGTGAGGGAGGCGCGATCGGCCGGATGGGCGGCGAGATAGGCGTCGAACTCCGCCTTGGTGAGATCCCAGGGGTAGACGTTCTTGCCCGGCGGCGCGTTCTCGATGGCGACGAACGGCTCGCGGCGATTGTCGAGGGTGGTGGCGATCGGGCCGCCGAACAGGGTGTAGAGCGTCCCGAGGTTGCGGCCGTGCGGGTCGGTGCGGCGGGCGAGCGCGTCACGGGCCTGCAGCGCGCCGCGATGGCGCTGCATCTCGTAGACGTTCTGGAAGATGCGGCCGACCTCGATGAGCTTGGCGACGGCGGTGCGCTCGCCAGGGGTGAGGTCGGCGAGGCTCGGCGCAAGGCGGGTGGTTTGCGTCTTGTCGAGGATCGCCTGGACCAAAGCGGGCGTATATTCGCGCGCTTGCGCGGCGGCCGCCTGTTGCGGCTGCGCGGACGCCGCCGTGTTCAGCGGCGTTGCGAGAGCTGCGAGAGTCCCAAAGGTTACAAGAGTCCCAAGAGTCACATGGTTTCGCCGGGGGGCTCTTCCCCGAGCGGGTGTTTGGCCAACGGTCACATCTTGCCTCGTTACTGCCACGCCGCACGCTCCTTTGGATTCGAACCGCCGGACCATGACAGCGCGATGCCATGTAGGAAAATGGATTCTGCGGGCTTAGGCTTGGGCGATGCGCACCCTTCTTGCTCTCGCTCTTCCGCTCCTTCTCGCCGCCTGTGCGGGGCAGGATAGGGGATCGGGCGCGCCCGCCGCCGCGGCTGCTGTGCCGGTCCATACGAGTTATGCCTGGGCGCGCTTCGATGCGCGGCGGGTGACGGCGTCGGAGGCCGCCGGACTTGCCGACAAGGCGACGGGGCGGGTGCTGACTGTAGACGATCCGGTGCGGGTCGCGTCGATCAGCAAGCTGGTGGTGGCGCTGGGCGTGATGCGGCTGGCCGAGCAAGGCAAGATCGATCTCGACCGCGATGTTTCGGACTACCTCGGCTGGCGGCTGCGCAACCCGGCTTTCCCGGACGTGCCGATCACGCTGCGCCTGCTGCTCTCGCACCGCTCAAGCCTGCGCGACGAGGTGAACTATGTGATTCCGCTCGGGCAGACGGTGCAGGGGGTGGTTGCGGACCCTAAAGCGTTCGATCCGGAGCACGCTCCGGGCAGTTTCTTCCGCTATTCCAACCTCGGCTTTCCTGTCGTGGGAACGGTGCTGGAGAAAGCGACGGGCGAGCGATTCGACCGGCTGATGCGGCGGCTGGTGCTGGCGCCGATGAAGCTCGATGCCTGCTTCAACTGGTCAGGCTGCTCGGCGGAGAAAGTGGCGCGGGCTGCGGTGCTGTACCGCGCGAACGGCGATGTCGCTCTGGACGATCTCGAGGGCGCGCCGCCGGAGTGCCTGGTGAACCGCGCGCCGGGTGCGCCGTGCGATCTCGAGGCTTACCCGATCGGCACGCATGGCGGGCTGTTCTCGCCGCAGGGCGGCCTGCGCATTTCGGTGCGCGACCTGGCGGCAATCGGGCAGTTGCTGCTGCGCAAGGGCAGGCTGGCGGACGGCACCCGGCTGATCTCGGAGGCGAGCCTTGCCGAGATGACGCGGCCGCATTGGCGCTTCGACGGGGCGAACGGCGAGACGGAGAAAGGCTTCTACTGCGCCTATGGGCTGGCGGTGCAGATGCCCGGCCAGTGCGCTCCGGGGGACGACCCATTCGGCGACGGGCGGGCGCGGATCGGCCATGCCGGCGACGCTTACGGCCTCAAGTCCGGGCTGTGGATCGACCCGGAACGGGGCACGGGCATCGCTTATTTCGGGACGGGGATCGACGATGCGGGACCGCGCGGGCGGTCGGCGTATTGGACTATCGAGGAGTGGTTGGCGGCGAAGGGGCGGTGAATGCCGCCTCGACGGGTTTGGTTCACGCGAAGACGCGAAGAGGAGAAAAGACGCGAAGGACGCTTGAGCAGCGATTCACACAGGGTCCGCTCTCAGCCACAGCGTCCGAGATGAAGGCCGTCGACGGGGGGCGCTTCGCGCCTTCGCGTGAAACAAAGGGCTTTTGAACCCCGGCAGCGGGTTCAGCACGTCCCCTTCGGCACCCTCAACGTCATGCCGCAGTAAATGCGGTCTGGGTCGGCGAGTTTGTCGCGGTTGGCGCCGTAGACCTCTTTCCAGCGCTTCGGGTCGCCGAGGTGGTGTTTGGCGATGGTGCCGAGGCTGTCGCCGCGCTCCACCACCACGATCTCGAACGTGCCTTCCGCCGGCGGTTCGGCTGACACTTGGCATTCGGCATCGGCCGCCATCGCCG
>DASWMM010000098.1:0-3383 GCA_036399755.1 Allosphingosinicella sp. | reverse complement strand
CACGGCGGCGGTGCCAAGGCGGGCCATGGCGGCGGCGGGGGCGGGCAAGCGCGCCAGGCTCCGGCGCAGCGGCAATCCGCGCACGGTGGCGGCGGGGGTGGTAAGCACCAGCAGGCGGTGCGCCAGGCCTCGCACGGCGGTGGCAAGCCGCAGCGCGCCGAGCGTCAGGCCTCCCGCGGCAACGCCAATGCACAGCGCGTCGAGCGCCAGGCGGCCCGCATGCAAAAGCCGGCCAAGGCGGAGCGGATGGTGCGGCAGGCGCGCAGCGCCGCGCCGGAGCAAGGCCGGAACCTACGCTTCAACGACGTCCGCCAAGCCGATCTCCGCAACTATTCCAATGGCGGGCTGAACTATGCCAGTGCCGGCCAGAACTGCCCTCCGGGGCTCGCCAGGAAAGGCAATGGCTGCCTGCCGCCCGGGCAGGCCAAGAAGGTGTTCGGGCTCGGCGATCGGGTGCAGCAGGCGTGGTTCGGCGGCTACAACGTGCCCGACCGGTACAGCGCCTTTTATCAGGACACGCCTGACAATTATTACCGCTACGCCGATGACGGCTACATCTACCAGGTCGATCGCCGGTCCGATCTGATCAGCGGCCTGTTGCCGCTGCTCGGCGGCGGCTTCTCCGTCGGCCAGCCGCTTCCGGCGGGCTATGACGCCTACAACGTGCCGTACCAGTATCGCGATACCTATCAGGACACGGACGATAGCTACTACCGCTACGGCGACGACGCGATCTACGAGGTCGATCCGCAAAGCGGCCTGATCGAAGGCATCGTGGCCTTGCTTGGCGGCGATCTCAACGTCGGCCAGCAGCTCCCCGAGGGCTATGACGCCTACAATCTGCCGAACGAGTATCGCGACGAATATCAAGACAACGAAGACTATGATTACCGTTATGCGGACGGGAACATCTACCAGGTGGATACCAAGACGCAGATCATCCAGGCGATCATGGAAGCGTTGGTCTGACGCGGCGGGCAGGGGCGCGGGAAACTCCGCCTTTGCCCGTGCGTACGGCCTTCCGTAACGAACAAGGGAGCGAACGATGCGCAATGTATCGGTGCTTGCAGCGTGCCTCGCGCTTGCGGCGTGCGGCGGCGGGGACGGCAACGGCAACAATCAGGGCCAGGTCGCGGACGGCAATGGATCAGCCGGCACGAACGGCACCGGCTCGAAGAGCGAAGCGGGCAAGGCGTCTTTGCTCGACACGCTGTCCCGCGAGCCCAACCACGCGACGCTGGTCAAGGCGGTGAAAGCGGCAGGTCTGGAAAAGACCCTGTCGGGCGCTGATGCCTACACGCTCTTCGCACCCACCGAGGCGGCGTTCGGGAAGCTTCCTGCCGGTGCGGTGGACGGCCTGCTTGCGCCCGACCAGAAGGGGCAGCTCACCGCTTTGCTGATCGGCCATATCGTGCCGGGCACGGTGACCTCCGAAGACCTTGCCCGCGCGGTGGAGCGCGGCAAGGGCAAGGCGAAACTCGCCACGATGGGCGGCGCGACCCTCAGCATCGCCAAAGACGGCGACGCTCTGGTGGTCACCGATGCGAAAGGCGGGCAGGCGCGGCTCGTCGGTTCCGATGGCATTGCGTCGAACGGCGTCGTTCACGGCCTCGACGGCGTGCTGGCCCGCAGATAAGCGGCCTGCACATTTTCTGCACGGGAAGCGCGCGGTAAGCCGAAGGCGCGCGCACCGCGGCTGAACCGCCGGTGCGTATTCGCGGCACCTCTCCAGGGAGAGAGGGAGCCTTTATGCCAAGCATCGCCGCAAGTCCGCCTGTCGCCGAGGCCGCACCCGTGCGAGGCCGAAGCGATTACAGCTTCTCCGCCAAGTTGGTGGTGGCGGGCACCCTCGTCGCTTTGGGCGATGTCTTCTTCGGCGGCTGGGAGGGGGGATCGAGCCTCGGCATCTACGCGCTGCTTCTGCTCGCCGCCTTGGCGGCCACCCGGCCCGCACTGCTGCGCAGCCGGAGCGCGCTTGCCGCCGGCGGCGCGGCGGTTGCCTTCGCGGTGGCGCTGGCCGACGATCCCTCGCTGCTCGCCGCAGCCTTGTTCTGGGTCGCCGCCACGCTCGCTGCGTTGCTGCCGCGCAGCCGCTTCGACAATGGCTGGCGCTGGGCGATACGCCTCCTTTTCAGCCTGGTGCTCGCCGCCGCCCAGCCGGTGCGCGACTGGACGCTGCTCCGCCGGGTACGGCGGCGCGGCGGATCGGGGTCATTCCTGACGCGGCTCCCGATCCTGATCCTGCCGATGGTGGGAAGCCTGGTCTTTGTCCTGCTCTTCGCCAACGCCAACCCGTTGATCGGCAACGCCCTTGGCAGCATCGACGCCGGCGAGCTGTTCGGCGCCTTTTCCCCGCTCCGACTCGCTTTGTGGCTGCTCCTCGGATTCCTCGTCTGGAGCCTGCTGCGCCCGGCCGCCTCCCTCCTCGCGCCCGGCCATACGGGTGACGGCGCGATCGAGCTGCCCGGCGTCACTCTCGCTTCCGTCACTTTGTCGCTGGTCGCCTTCAACCTCATCTTCGCAGTCCAGAACGGCTTGGACGTCGCCTTTCTGTGGAGCGGCGCCCCACTGCCTGATGGGCTCACCCTTGCCGAATATGCCCACCGCGGCGCCTACCCGCTGATCGCCACCGCTTTGCTTGCGGGCCTGTTCGTCACGGTGACGCTGCGCCCGGGAAGCGCAATGGCGGCAAGCGCGCTGCTCCGGCGGCTGGTGTATCTGTGGATCGCCCAGAACGTCCTCCTCGTCGCCTCGACGGTGTTGCGCACCCTCGATTATGTCGAAGCGTACTCGCTGACCCGCCTGCGCATCGCTGCCCTGGGCTGGATGGTGCTGGTGGCGGTGGGGCTCCTCCTGATCTGCTACCGCCTGTGGCAGCGGCGCAGCGACGCGTGGCTGATCAACGCCAACCTCGCCGCCGCCGCGTTGCTCCTCGCCGCCTGCACCTTCGTCGATCTCGGCGCTGTTGCCGCCGCCTGGAACGTCCGCCACACCCGCGAGGTCGGCGGCCCCGGCGCGGCGCTCGACCTGTGCTACCTCAACACCCTCGGCGCCTCCTCGCTGCCGGCGCTGGTGGAGCTTGAAAGCCGGCCGATCGGCCCCGGCTTGCGCGACCGCGCCGCCTGGACCCGCAACCTCCAGATGGACCGGCTGGAAGCGCAACAGGCCGAGTGGCGGACCTGGACGTTCCGCGGCGCGCGGCGCCTCGCCGGCGCCAAGGCGATCGTTGCCGAGCGGCGGCTGCCCCGTTTCCCGGCGCATGGGCGCGGCTGCAACGCGCTTGCCCCCGCTCCGGCTTTGACAGCACCACGCGGGGAGTGACAGACATGCCCCCCATGACCCACAAGATCCTCGTCGTCGACGACGACGCCCACATCCGCCAG
>DASWMM010000097.1:0-7259 GCA_036399755.1 Allosphingosinicella sp. | reverse complement strand
CTTCACGCCCGACCGCCCGTTCTGGCTCGACTCGGAACGCCGCCTCCTTGAAGTGCCGATGACCAGCGGCTTCATCGGGGCGCTTGCCGGGGCGGGCGGGCGCCTGCCGGGCCTGTTCGACAATCCGCTGGCCCGGCGCCTGCGGGTTCCGGGGATGCTCGCCCGAACCGGCCTCGTCGCCCGCTCCGCGCTGACGCCCGAAGGCGTTTCCGCCGGGGAGCAGATCGCTCTCATCAAGTCGCTGATGCGGCGCGGCCACACCTTCTTCACCTTGACCTATCACAGCCCCAGCCTCGCGCCCGGCAACACGCCCTATGTGAGAAACGAGGCGGATCTCGCCGCCTTTCTGCGGCGCATCGAAACCGTGCTCCGCGCCTTTAAGGAAGAGCTTGGCGGCGACTTCACCACCGTGTCGCGCTACCGCGCGGCGCTGATCGGGAGCGCGGAGCGGTGAGCACGCCCTTCGACCGCGCCACCGTTTACCGCTCCGCCTTCCTCGCCGTCGCGATGCAATGGGGCGTGCGCGCCATCGGCCTCGTTTCCGTAGTGATCATGGCGCGGCTGCTCAGGCCCGAGGATTTCGGCATCGTCGCCCTGGCCCTTGCCGCCGCCGCCTTTGTGGAGCTGTTCGGCTGGATCGGCCTTCGCCAGGCGCTGCTCCGGATCAAGGCGCCGGACCGCTCCCATTACGACACCGCCTTCACCATCCAGCTCTGCCTTTTCTCGGCTTTGGCCGTGGTGCTGGCGGCGATGGCCCCGGTCGCCGCTGCTTTCTACGGCAAGCCCGAAGTCGCCCCGATCCTGTGGGTGCTCGCCGGGCGCATGCTGTTTCTCGCCGTGGTCAATATCGGGGTGGTGGATTTCGAGCGCGACATGCAGTTCGGCCGGGACATGCGGATGCGCCTGTCGGTGCGCCTCGCCTCCCTTGCCGTCACCGTCGCCGCGGCCTTGTGGCTGCGCAACTATTGGGCGCTGGTCATCGGTCTCGTCTCCTACACCGGGTTCTACACGATCGCCTCCTACATCGCCCATCCGTACCGCCCGCGGCTCGACCTGAGCCGGCGAAACGAGCTGCTTGGCGTGTCGATGTGGATGTTCGTCAGCTCGCTTGCCGAATGGGTGCAGACCCAGATCGAGCGGCTGGTGCTCGGCCGCTTCGCCCTGCCCGCGACCATCGGCCTGTATTCGGTCTCCAAGGACCTTTCGACGATCTTCACGCAGGAGATCACCACGGCGCTGAACCGCGTCACCTTCGTCACCGTGGCCAGCGGCCAGGCGAGCGCCGCCGACGGGCGCAACATCGCCCGGGTGATCGGCGCCTATGCGCTTGTCGTCGCGCCCCTCGCGGCCGGCCTCGTGGCCACCGCGCCCGATGCGGTGGGGGTGCTGCTTGGCCCGCAATGGCTTCCCGCGGCGCCGCTGCTCCAGATCATCGCGATCTATACCGGCGTCCAGGCAGTCTACCTGATGACCGGCTCCGTGCTCCAGGCGTCCGGCTTCGTGCGCCGCGCCGCGCTGATGAACATTGTGGGCGCGCTCCTGTCCGCCCTCGCGGTGGCGGGCGCGGGCTGGTGGTGGCGCACGCCGCAGGCCATCGCCCTCGCCGCGCTCCTCGTGAACGCC
Organism: Allosphingosinicella sp.; assembly: GCA_036399755.1. Classification (GTDB taxonomy): domain Bacteria; phylum Pseudomonadota; class Alphaproteobacteria; order Sphingomonadales; family Sphingomonadaceae; genus Allosphingosinicella. The sequence continues at coordinate 5,636 of DASWMM010000097.1, read as the reverse complement.
ACCATGCTGACCGCGGGACTGGCGATGCTTGCCGCCAATGCCGGCGCGCCGTTTCTCCGCCTCACCGCCAACCTCGTCCGACCCATTCTGGCAGCCGCAATCATGGCGGCTTCGTTGGTGTGGGTTTTCCCGGTCCACAGCGGCTCCCCCTTTGTGGATCTGGTGAGCAGCGCCTGCATCGGTGCCGCGATTTATGCCGCGGCGCTTGTGCTCCTCTGGCTTGCGGCCGGCCGGCCGGAGGGGGCGGAAAGCGAAGCGGTTCTGCTCCTTGTCGGCCTTGGCAGAAAGCTTCGCGCCGCCTGAGCCGCCTGGCGGGTCCTGATTGCGGCGGAGCGTGCGCGCCCTACATTCGTTCAAACGGCAACGGGCGCCTTGGCCCGGCCATCCTGATCAAAAGGTGAGAACGATGCGAATCTTATTGACGGCCGCTGCCCTTCTGGCCGCCGCGGGCTGTGCGACGGTAGATCCCGCGCCGCCGGCGTCGGGCCCGGAAACCTACATTCCTTATGCCGGCCGCGACGGGATCACCGAATGGCGGATCGCCGGCAAGGACGGCATCTACGCCCGGGCCCTGACCGGCGGCTGGTACCTCGTGCGCCTGACCGGTTCGTGCGCCGGCCTGCGCAGCGAGATGCCGTTGATGTTCGAAACCACGCAAGGCCGGCTCGACAAATTCAGCGCAATCATCGTCGAGGGGGAATATTGCCCAGTCGAAAGCGTGACCCGGCTGGAAGGCGAGCCGCCCCGCCACCGCCGCGGAGGCTGAAAAAAAGGCCCCTCCGCCGTGGCGAAGAGGCCTTGAGATACAAAGTCGGGGGAGGAGCGACGCAAAGCGCCCCTCCCCTTTCTTGTTTTTAGAAGCCGACCTGCAGGGTCGCCTGGATGGTCCGCGGGGAACCGACGGCGAACCGAGTGGCGGCAACGTTGTTCGACTGGGTCGAGATGTTGCCGAAGTAGTATTTGTCGAACACGTTGATGACGCTGACCTTCAGGCGGGTACGATCCAGCTTGAAGCCGAGCTCGCCGATGTCGAGCGACGCATCGAGATCCACCGTGGTGTAAGACGGCGTCCGGCCCAGCTCGTCCAGGATCGGCACCGTGTTGGCGGCGGTGACGGTGCGGGCGGCATAGGAACGGCCGTTGTCATCGGTGGTGAAGCGCTTGCCGACCCACTTGAACTGCGCACCAACCGTGAGCGGTCCAAAATTGCCCTGCGCGCGGCCGCCGAAGCTGTACTTCGGCGTTTCCACGAACTGGGCGCCGGCGGTGAGCACCGACACTATCGGGCAAAGCGTCCCGGCCGGCGTGCCGGCGGGGCAAGCCGCGTTCGGCGCAGTCACCACGCCCGCGATGTTATCCTTGATCTCGGAATTGATGTAGGACGCATAAGCGTAGAGCGAGAGCGCGTCGATCGGACGGACCGAGACCTGGCCGTCGAAGCCGTAGGCGCGGGCATCGCCGACGTTGCGGTCGAGCGTCTGGTTGAAGGTCGGGCTGGTCTGGTCGAGATCCTGGGCGGAAACGATCCGGTTCTTGTAGTTCACCAGGTAGGTCGCAAGCTGCGCCTGAACCATCCGCGAACGATAGCGGACGCCGCCTTCGAACGCGTCCGTCTTCTCCGGCAGAACATCGATATCGACCGAGCGGTAGAGGTTGTCGGTCGAGGGCGAGGAGAAGTTCTTGCCGTAGCTGGCGTAGACGCTGACCGCATCGGTGACGTCGAACGAGACGCCCGCCGAGGGAAGGATCGGGTTGTACTTCACGGTCCGCTCGAACGGCGCGAAGAGGGCGTTGGCGGCGAAACCGCCGGTCGGGCGCGGCGTGCCCGGAGCGATGATGCGCGACGGCGCGATCACTTCGGACGTGCAGAGCGGGTTACCGGTCTGAATCGTGGTGTAGCAATATTGGTTGAGCTCGCGGCGGAAGAACGGGGCACGGATGCCGACGGTGAGCGTCAGGCGATCGTCCATGAAGCGGCCGAAATATTCGGCGGAGAGCTGCTGGAGCTCGGCCACCGAGTAGCGGTCGCGATTCTGGAGCGTGAAGCCGTCGGCGGTGAGGACCCGTGCCTGCTCGTTATACTTGCCGCCGAACGGGCTGATCGGGTCGCCATTGTCGTACAACCGGCCGAACTCGCCGGTCTGGCGGTGCTGGCCGCGATCGTAGGTGTAGGCGACGCGGATACGATGCTGGTCCGACAGCTCGTAGATAAGCGAGCTGAGGAAGGTGTAGCGGTTGGTGCGCGTGTTGCTCGGCTGATACAGGCGAACCGTGTCGCGGAAGTCGCCGTCGCCGTTCAGGTCCACGCCCGCCGCGGTGCTTGCGCCGCGGATCTGGGTGGAGTTTTCCGCAATGACGCCCGTGCCGCCGCCATTGGCCAGCGTGTACTGATAGCCCGGATCCATGGTCAGGATCAGGCCGTCCGCAAGCGTGAAGCGCATGGAGCCGCGCACGTTCCCCGTGTCGGACGGGTTGATGCGCAGGTTGAAGTAGTTGGTGCAGCTCGCCGGGTTGGCGTTGTTGGTCGCCGAGCCCGAATTGTCGTTGTCGACCACGCCGCCGGTGCCCAGATCGCGGACGCAGGTTGCGATGTTGTCGAAGTTCGGGTTGGCGAAATAGTCCGCTGCGGTGCCGCTGTTGTAGCTGTTGTTGCGGTTGCGGTTGTAATGCGCGGCGATCGAGACGAAGTCGCCATTGTTGCCGAGCGGCTGATAAATCCGGGCGTTGAGCTGCTTCTTGCGGATGGCGCCGGGACCGCGGAACTTCTCGTAATCGGTGTCGGACGCGGCGATGAACGCCTTGGTGCCCCACGGCGTGAACACGCCGGTGTCGACCATGCCGAACACGCGGAAATAGTTGAAATCGCCCACCGAGCCCTTGAGGACGATGCCGAAATCGTCTTCCGGCACGGAGGTGCGGTAGGAGACGACGCCGCCGGCCGCGGACGGGGTGGGGCTGTCGACGTCGGTGGTGCCGAGGTTCACCGAAACCTGGGCAATGGTTTCCGGATCCATCTGCTGGTTGCCGAAGATCGCGTAATTGCCGGTGTCGTTGAGCGGCAGGCCGTCCCACAAGAGGGCGATGCGGTTGCCCGGGAAGCCGCGAATACGCAGGTTGCCGCCGGCCGACCCGTAGGGATCGGTGTTGGTGTAGTTGACGCCCGGGACCAGGTTGATCGTCTGGAGGATCGACTGGCCTTCCGGCTGACGCGCAATGATTTCCTGCGTAAGCACCGAACGGGTCTTGGGCACGTCGGGAACGACGACGCCGCCGACACCGCGGTCGGTCCGCGCGCCGGTCACCACGATCTCCTCGCCCGGGGTTTCCTCAACCTCCTGGGAACCCGTCGACTGAGCGAATGCCAAAGCCGGCATAAAGAGCGCCGTGGTGGCACACAGCAGTGAAATCTTTCTCATGTTCGTCAGTTTCCCTTGAGGTCAGTGCAACGGGAGCGCGTTTGTCACTGCAAGATTGCCACAGTGTGACATAGCCGAAGGCTTCCCGCCCAAGGCGGCCCCCCCTCATGCAAATCACCCTGTGGCGGTGCGAATCCCCCGCAAGAATCGCTTGCCGCCCCATTAGACGAGGCCGCACCCCAACCCAAGATTCTTCTTCTCGCCAGCCGCCGGCAAACGGCACCCCGGCAAGAAAGGTCGCACCGCGTGGCTTTTCGGTCACGTTTCCGCCCGCCCCCGCTTCCCGCCGGGCTTCACTTGGCTTATGGGGCTGGGATGACTCTCAAATCCTCCACGATGAAGACCTGCGACGCGGCCCCGGCCCGTTCCGGCAAGGCGGCGCGATGACCCGCGAAGACGACATTCCCGCGATCATCGACCAATTGATCGAAATCTCCGACAGCTCGGCCGCGGCGTTGCGCGGCGCGCTTGCCCGCTACCTGGCGCACGGCGAGCGGCCCGACCCCGATGCGCGCATGCAGGGCGTGTTCGCCTACCCTGAGCTTCGGATCGCCTACCGGCTCGATTCGGCACCTAAATTTCCCAATCGCGCCTTCGGCCGCTTGAACCAGCCCGGCGTATACGCGACCAGCGTCGCCCGGCCGAAACTGTTCCGCAAATACTTGACCGAACAGCTCGGCTTCCTGGTCCGCGATTACGATGTCGAAGTCTCGGTCGGCCGTTCGGCGAGCGAGATCCCCTACCCCTACGTCCTGGACGGCACCGACGATCTGCGCCTCGACGGCGCCCATGCCGCCGATCTCGGCCGCTGGTTCCCGACCACCGAGCTTGCCCATATCGGTGACGAGATCGCCGACGGCGCCTGGGATCACAATCTGCGCTCCGCCCGTCCGCTGTCCCTGTTCGACGGCCCGCGCGTCGATTTCAGCCTTGCCCGCCTCCGCCATTATACCGGCACGCCGTCCGAGCACACCCAGCGCTATCTATTGTTCACCAACTACGTCCGCTACGTCGACGAATTCGTGCGCTGGGCGGTGGGCGAGCTGCAAAAGCCCGACACGCCCTACGAGGCGCTGTCCGCGCCCGGCGGCATCTTCATCGAGGCCTCGACGCCCGACCCCCTGAGCCTCATCGAGGCAGGGGCCTGGCGCAAGTTCCAGATGCCGGCCTACCACCTGATCGCCAAGAACGGCACCGGCATCAGCCTGGTAAATATCGGCGTCGGCCCCTCCAACGCCAAGACGATCTGCGACCATCTGGCCGTGCTTCGCCCGGAGGCGTGGCTGATGATCGGCCATTGCGGCGGCCTTCGCCCGAGCCAGACGATCGGCGACTATGTGCTCGCCCACGCCTATCTGCGCGACGACCATGTCCTTGACGACGTGCTTCCGATTGAAATCCCGATCCCGCCGATCGCCGAAATCCAGCAGGCGCTCTACGACGCCGCCGCGTCCGTCACCGGCGAGGAGCCGGGGCAGCTCAAGGAACGGCTGCGCACCGGTACGGTGGTTACCACCGACGACCGCAATTGGGAGCTGCGCTACACATCGTCCGCCCGCCGCTTCAACCAGTCGCGCGCGGTGGCAATCGACATGGAATCCGCCACCGTCGCCGCCCAGGGCTACCGCTTCCGCGTTCCCTACGGCACCCTGCTCTGCGTGTCGGACAAGCCGCTGCACGGCGAGATCAAGCTGCCGGGCCAGGCCAATGCGTTTTACGAGCGGGCGATCAGCCAGCATCTGCGCATCGGCATCGAGACTCTGCGCATCCTCAACCGCGAAGGCGCCAAGCTCCACTCGCGCAAATTGCGGAGCTTCGACGAGCCGCCGTTCCGGTGAGCCTTTAGCCCCCCCCCTTCAGGGGAGGGGTTGGGGAGGGGCTTGTTATGCCAAACGGGCCAAACCTAGGAAGCACGCACATTCCCCTCCCCAAACCCCTCCCCTGAAGGGGAGGGGCTTAAGTAGGCGTCACGGCTTGGGCGAACGGTTCTCCACCCGCCCAAGCGCCGGGACCGTCAGCGTTCCAGCCGCGGCGATATAGGCTTCCAGCGCCTCCACATCCGATGCGCCCCCCGCGGCGTCCTTGCCGTCACGAAACACCGTGAAGTTATCTCCGCCGCCGCCGAGGAAGTTGTTGCTCGCCACCCGGTAGACCGCGTCGTCACGCACCGCCGCGCCGTTCACCGTCAGCAGCACGATCCGCTGCCCGGCGGCACGCGAC
>DASWMM010000096.1:0-5379 GCA_036399755.1 Allosphingosinicella sp. | reverse complement strand
GCCATGCTCGGCAAAGGCGAACACGGTTTCCAGCCGATGATAGCCGCCCGGCTCCCGCCCCCGCACATGCAGCGCCAGGTTGATCTTGGCGCGCGCGACCTCCTCCATCAGGGCGCGGCGAGGCTCGGCTTGAGGCCGGTTTCGATCTTGGACTTGAGCCGCGTCGCCGCATCCGCCTCCGCATAGACCAGAGCCGCCTGCCAGGCGTAGCGCGCCTCGAAGCGGCGGCCGGCGCTGTAATATGCGTCGCCAAGATGCTCGTTGATCGCGGTGTCGGCGGGCTGGCCAACGGCGGCGCGTTCGAGCAGCTCGATCGCTTTGGGCACATCGCCGCGCACGTAATGCGCCCAGCCCAAGGAATCAGTGATCGACGCGTCGTCGGGCTGGAGCTTGCTCGCCTCGCGGATCAGCCGCTCGGCCTCGACGATATTCTCGCGCCGCTCGAGCTGCGAATAGCCGAGATAGTTGAGCACCACCGCCTGCTCGGGCGCGAGCTTGTAAGCCTGCTCCAGCGCGGCCTTGCCCTCCTCCCAGCGGTTCGCCTGGGTCAGCGCGCCGCCCTTCAGCAGCCACAATCCCCATTCGGGCTGCGCCGCCTTGGCGCCGCCGCGGATGAGATCGAGCGCCTTGCCGTACGCTTCGGCCGCTTGCTCATGCTTGGTATCCGCGCTGAGCAGATCGCCGAGGCGCGCCCAGCCCGAGACCGAGGCGGGCTGCGCCGCGACGAATGTCCGCGCTTCGGCGACCGCCGCCTCGCTGCGGCCGCTGCCGCTCAGGATCCGAAGGCGCAGATCGGCGGAATCGGCCTGCAGCACATCGTCCCCGGGGACCTTTTCCAAAGCCGCAAGCGCCGCCTCGTTCTTGTCCTGCGCCGCCAGAAGCTCGGCGGTGACGAGCCAGGGCGAGGCGTTTTCCGGCGCAAGAAAGCTCGCGGTGCGCGCCAGGGTGAGGGCAAGCTCGGGCGCCTCGTTGGCGGCGGCATCGGCGGCAAGGCGGAGCATGAGCTCCGAAATGCCCTCGGCGGCCGAATCCATCGCGCTACGCAGCGGCTTTCCCGCTCCAAGCCGGGCCCGCGCGGCGACGAGCGAGGGCGACGGCCCTTCGAGAAGGCCGAGCGATTCGCCCCTGTTTCCTTTACGGGCAAGGTGGGCGGCGGCGGCAATCGCGAGCCTGGGCGGCAGCGGCCCGGCTTGCTCAAGCGCCCGCAGCGCCGCCATGCCCTCCTTCGTTCTCCCCTTCGCAAAGAGGAGGAATGGCCGATGCTCGGAGGCATAGCCGGCCGCGAAGGAATTGTCCTTAAGCGTGGCGAGCGGCGTCAGCGGGTCGCCCTTTCCCGAACCGACTGCGAGCCAGGCGTCGAAGGTGGGTGCGAGATGCGAGAAGATCGGGTTCGCGCGGAGCTGGTCGAGCTCGGCGCGCGCCGCTGTCCATTGCTTGCGGCCGACCGCGTCGGCGAACAGGACAAGGCGTCCGTCGGGGCTGATCTTGCCCAATGCGGCGAGCGCTCGGGCGGCGCTGACCGCCAAGGCTTTGTCGCCGACGGTGAACGCCTGGCGGAAAGCGGCGGTGGCGAGCACCTCGTTATCGGGTTCCAGCGCCAGAGCGGCGGCGTAGCGCCGTGCCGAATCCTGCGGCGCGCCGAAGCTGTCGGCGGCGCGGGCCCGGGCGTAATCGGCGAGCGCCGAACGCTCCTGCACCTCCGCAGAGGCGGCGTGGAGCGGAAGCAACAGGCTGCCCGCGAGGAGGGCGCCGAGAACCGGCCTACATGTTGGGATAATTCGGCCCTCCTCCGCCTTCCGGCACGACCCAGTTGATGTTCTGGGTTGGATCCTTGATGTCGCACGTCTTGCAGTGGACGCAGTTCTGCGCGTTGATCTGGAGGCGCGGCTTGCCGGCCTCCTCGACATATTCGTAAACGCCCGCCGGGCAGTAACGCTGCTCCGGCCCGGCAAATTCCGGCAGGTTGATCCGCGTCGGAACGGTGGGGTCCTTCAGCGTCAGGTGGATCGGCTGGTCTTCCTCGTGATTGGTGTTCGAAATGAACACGGAGGACAGCTTGTCGAAGCTGATCACGCCGTCCGGCTTGGGATAATCGATCGGCTTGACGAGGTCGCGGCGCCAAAGGGTTTCGTTGTCCTTGTGGTGCTTCATGGTGAAGGGCAGGCCGATCTTGAGCGTGCGCATCCACATGTCGGCGCCGGCCAGCAACGTGCCGGCGGTGCCGCCGAACTTGGCCACCATCGGCTCGACGTTGCGCACCGTCTTGAGTTCGTCCGCCACCCAGCTTGCATGCAGCGCGGTGTCGTAGGCGTCGAGGCTGTCCCCCGTGCGCTCCGCCCCGATCGCCTCGAAGGCGGCTTCGGCGGCGAGCATGCCGGACTTCATCGCGGTGTGGCTGCCCTTGATCCGCGGCACATTCACGAACCCCGCCGAGCAGCCGATCAGCACGCCGCCCGGGAAAGCGAGCTTCGGAATGGCCTGGTAGCCGCCCTCGTTGATCGCCCTTGCCCCATAGGAGACTCGGCGGCCCCCTTCCAGCATCTCACGGATGGCGGGATGCTGCTTCCAGCGCTGGAACTCCTCGAACGGCGAGAGATATGGGTTGCGATAATTGAGCGCGACCACGAAGCCCAGGGCAACCTGGTTGTTCTCCTGGTGGTAGAGGAAGCCGCCGCCCCAGGCGTCGTCGAGCGGCCAGCCCTGGGTGTGGATCACCCGCCCCGCCTCGTGCTTCTTCGGGTCAATGTCCCACAATTCCTTGAGGCCGATGCCGTAAACCTGCGGCTCGCTGTTCTTGTCGAGTTCGAAGATGCGCTTCACTTCCTTGGTGAGGTGGCCGCGCGCGCCTTCCGCGAAGAAGGTGTAGCGGCCGTGAAGCTCCATGCCCGGCTGGTAATCCGGCTTATGGGTGCCGTCACGCGCGACGCCCATGTCGCCGGTGGCGACGCCCTTCACCGAACCGTCTTCGTTGAACAGCACTTCCGCCGCGGCAAAGCCCGGGAAGATCTCGACGCCCAGACCCTCGGCCACGCCGGCGAGCCAGCGGCACAGATTGCCGAGGCTGACGGTGAAGGTGCCCTTGTTGTTCATGAAGGGGGGCATGAGGAGGTGGGGCATCTCGTACTTCCCCGTACGGGTCAGCACCCAATGGTGGTTCTCCGTCACCGGCACGGTAAGCGGACTTCCCATGCCGCGCCAGTTCGGCAGCAATTCGTCCATTGCGCGCGGATCGACCACCGCGCCCGACAGGATATGCGCTCCGACCTCCGAGCCCTTTTCGAGAATGCAGACCGAAAGCTCGCGGCCCTGTTCCTCGGCCAATTGCTTGAGGCGGATCGAGGCCGCAAGACCGGCTGGACCGGCGCCGACGATCACCACGTCATACGCCATCGACTCTCGCTGCGACATTCGCCTCTCCATTCGGCGCCGCCCGGCATCGGTTTCGTCGCAGGCAGCCAACATCTCGCAGATAGGAGGCAATTTTGCGGTTGACCAGCCCGCCCGCACCGCCTTCCAGTGGCGGCGGATGGAGCGGGGAAACGATCCACTGACACCGGAGGCCGCGGCAAGCGTCCTGGCATGGTGGGCCGATGCGGGCGTCGATACGTTGATCGACGAAGAACCGCGCGACTGGTTGCGCCCGCAGGACAAGGCGCCGCCTGCCGCTGCGGTGGCGACCAAGCCGGCGGCTCGCGCCAACCCCGCCGCGCCCGCCGTCTCGCCTCCCCCGCCGGGAGATCCGCTGCCGGACCAGCTCAACCTCTTCCAGGCCTGGCTCAAGGACAGCGCTACCCTGCCCTACGCCGCCCCGGCCGCGCCGCGCGTCTGCCCGTCGGGCGATCCCGCCTCCGGGCTGATGATCATGGCCGATATGCCGACAGCCGAGGATTGCAGCGCCAACACCCTCCTGTCGGGCGACACCGGCCGGCTGTTCGACCGGATGCTCGCCGCGATCGGCCGCGACCGCGAGTCCGTCTACCTCGCCGCTTTATCCTGCCTGCGCTCGCCCAGCGGCCTGTTCAATGCCGAGGGCGCGGGCAATTGCGCAACCCTCGCCCGCCACCATATCGGGCTCGCGGCGCCGCGGGTGGTGCTGCTGCTCGGCGACGCCTGCTCCAAGGCGTTGCTCGGCCTGCCGCTGCCACAGGCACGTGGCCGCTTGCACGAGGTTGCGACGCAGGCCGGTCCGGTCAAGGCGCTGGTCACCCTGTCGCCCAGGGACCTGCTCAAAACACCGGCCCACAAGCGCTTCGCCTGGGCCGACCTGCAAATGCTGATCGAGGAACTGAAAACGTGACGAGGCTTTGCCCGCTCCTTCTCGCCGCCGCCGCCGCTTGTGCGCTTCCAGCAGCCGCGCACGCCGCGGCAGACGTCGTGGAAGCGGGCGCTGAGATTGCCGCACCGCCCCGTCCCCTCCCCTCCGAACTCAAGCCCGAGGAGCGCACCGCCTGGCGCGAAGTCTTCGGGGCGATCCGCTCCGGCGACTGGCTGGCCGCTTCCACCAAGCTCGCGCTCGCGCCGGACGGTCCGCTCAAGAACGCCGCTTATGCTGAATATTATCTCGCCAAGGACTCGCCCAAGGTCGAGCTCGAGCCCCTCGTCCGGCTGATCGCCGCCGCACCGGAGGCGCCCAAGGCGGAGCAGCTTGCCCGCCTGGCCCAGACCCGCGGCGCCATTGACTTGCCGGTGCTTCCAACCGCGCAGTCGCTGGTCTGGCAGGGCAGCCAGCCGCGCCGCTCGCGTGCGCAGGCGACCAAGGGCGATCTTGCCGCGCCAGCGCTGGAAAAGCTCGTCCAGCCGCTGATCGTCGCCGATCAGCCCGCCGAAGCCGAAGCCTTGCTGCTCCAGTATCAGGATCAGCTCACCCCCGAAGCGCGCACCGAATTTCAGCAGCGCATCGGCTGGTCTTATTACCTGATCGGCAACAATGCCGACGGCCGCCGCCTGTCCGAACTCGCCCGCGCCGGCAGCGGCGAATGGACCATGCAGGGCGCCTGGGTGTCCGGCCTTTCCTCCTGGCGCATGAACGATTGCCGCGCCGCCGCCGACGCCTTCGCAACCGTCGCCAAACGCTCTTCCGACGTCGAACTGATCGCCGCCGGACATTATTGGGCAGCGCGGTCCGACATGATGTGCGGCCGTCCCGAACGGGTGCAATCCCAGCTCCGCGGCGCCGCGCGGAACAAGGAAACCTTCTACGGCATGCTCGCCGCGCGCGCGCTCGGCATCAAGACGCGCGACTTCGCCGGCCTTCACGATTTCCGCGACGCCGAATGGCAAAGCGTGGCGCGCAAGCCCAACATCCGCACCGCCCTTGCGCTCAACGAGATCGGCGAAACCGCGCTTGCCGACCAATATATCCGCCAGCAGGCGCGGATC
>DASWMM010000095.1:0-7243 GCA_036399755.1 Allosphingosinicella sp. | reverse complement strand
ATCGACCGCTGGTGGATCGAGGACGGCGTGCTGAACGAACGGGTGCTCGCCACCGGCCAGCAGCTCACCGACACACGCTTCGACGACCGCTCCGGCTGGGAGCCGACCGGCCGCGCCGGCATCGCCTTCCGCCCTGCCAGAGGCCTGACGCTGCGCAGCGCCGCCTACCGCGGCTGGCGGCTGCCGACGCTGAACGAACTCTACCGCCCCTTCCGTGTCGGCCCGGACGCCACCGCCGCCAATGCCTCTCTCTCGCCCGAGCGGCTGAAGGGCATCGAAGCGGGCGCTGAGTGGCGCCCGGCCAAGGACCTCCACGTCGGCGCCACCATCTTCGCCAACCGGCTGACCGACGCCATCGCCAACGTAACCCTCGGCCGCGGCCCCGGCACCTTCCCAGGCGTCGGCTTCGTCGCGGCGGGCGGCGAGTTTCGGCAGCGGCATAATCTGGAGGCGATTGAAGCAAAGGGATTGGAGCTGGATGCTGGCATCGACCTTGGCCGGTGGAGCTTCACCGGCGGCTGGTCATGGGTCGATGCCGAGGTGGCCGCCTCCGGAGCGGCGGCGCCTCTCGACGGCCTGCGCCCTGCCCAGACGCCCCGGCACACCGTCTCCGCCGGCGCCGCCTGGGCCAGCCCGACTGGCGCACGGGCATCCCTCGCCGCACGCTATGTCGCCAGCCAGTTCGAGGACGACCTCAACACCCAGCGGCTTCGCCCGGCCTTGACCTTCGACGCGGCGTTTGCGTGGCCGCTGACGAAAGCGCTGGCGGTGGAACTGCGCGCAGAAAACCTGAGCAACGCCCGGGTGGACACTGCAGTCAGCAGCGACGGCATCGTCGAGCGCGCAACACCCCGAACCCTCTGGATCGGCCTGCGTCTAACCCGCTAGGCGCCGGCGCCCCGCCCCGGATCAGAGCGTTTTCATATACTCCACCAGCGCCCATCTCTGCTGGTCGGTGAGCTTGGCGACGCCATATTCGTGGCCGGTGTTGAGATTGCCGAGCTTCGATGTGTCGAACACGAAGCCGTTGTCCGGCACCTCGTCGGTGCGGTAGCCGACCCGCACCGGGTCGAACTCGCGGGTACCGACGCGGAAGCTCTTGGGCCGCTGATCGGCCGGAAGCAGAAGATCGTAAAGCGTCGGCACGGAGCCGTTGTGAAGAAAGGGCGCGGTTGCCCAGATTCCGTCCAGCGGCCGCGATTTGTAGCGGAACAGGCCGCTCTTGTCGGCGAAACATTCCTTGAGCCGCTGGGGCCAGGGCGATTCCTCGGGCTTGGCGATCCCTTCAAGGATGTCGGGCTCGACCACCTTGGGCGGCCGCTGGATGTCGAGGAAGATGCGCAACGTGGTTTCCGCGATCGCCTCCACCTTGGCGATCAGCGCGCCCTTCACGGTGGCGGTGAGCATGTCCGACAGGAACGCCTGCTCGCCGAACTTCTCCGGATCCTTGGTGCTTGGGATGTAGCCCACCGGCCGCCCCTGGAGATTGCCCGTCGCCGCCTGGTAGGTGATCGCGTTGCAGGCCATCATTGGATCGGTGTTGTCGGGATTGCCCTTCTGCTGCGGCTGGAAGCCGACTTCGTAGACGGCGTCCGTGTTCGTCGGCTCGATCGTGTGGCAGGTGGCGCATTTCTGCGCATAGAGCGTCTTGCCCGCCGCCGACTTCGCCTGGTCGATCGCGCCGATCTCCGCCGGCCAGGGAAGCGGCTTCAGCCGGCGCAGCGTCTCCTCGAGCGAGTTCAGGCTTTCCACCTGGATGAGGTTCGGGAAGCCCTCGAGCGTCGTGCCCTTGTCCACCTTGACGTCGCCGAACACGCCGATCACTTCGCCGGCATTGCGGCCAAGCGCGCCGTAATCGAGGAACTTGCCCTTGCCGAGATCGAGGCGGGAGGTGGCGGCGATGCCGTTATATTGCAGAAAATTCTGCCGGTAGATGTCCCAGATGAAGGGGTAGGTGACCGGCGCGTCGGCCGGGTTGGGGGTCTGGAACTCGGCCCCGGCGAGCAGCGCAACCTTGTTGAAGATGTGCCCGAATGCGTCGAGCCGGGCAAAGCCGTAGCGCAGCGAGGTGGCGTTCATGCGCTCAACCTCCGCTTCCCAGTCGATCAGCTGCTTGAGCGCCGTCTTGAGGGTGGCGCGGTTGGCGGGCGTGTCCTTGCCGGCAAGCACCTTGGCCGCGAACCGCTCCCACTTCGCGGGATCGTTGTGGGTGGCGGCAAGCGCACCGTCGACCGCTTCGATGAAGCTTTGGAAATCGACAAGGCTGGGCCCGCCATCGACCCGGTAGGCCTTGCCGCCATAATTGAGCTCGGCGGTGTGGCACGCCGAGCAGTTGAGGCCGATCCAGGGCTCCTTCGGCTTCTGCCCCTCATACCAGGTGAAGCCGGTCAGCGCGAAGCCGCTGGCATCCTGATCGTCGAGCGCGAAGCCGACCGGCAGACGCAGCTTGGTGGAAGTGGTGCGCGGCAGGAAGCGGAACCCCGCCATGTGCGCGTCGGCGAGAAAAGGTTGGTTATTGCCCGGCTGCTCCAGCGCCTGCATCCACGTCCAGGGCATGAGGCGCGAGCCTTGCGTGCCTTCATACCAGTCGGATTGCTGCTTGGCGGTCCAGCCCTGGCTGTTCACCGACTGGACGGGCTGCTTGCTCGGCGTGCAGCCCGCCGCGGCCGTCAGCAAGGCGGCGGAAAGCAGCAGCGAGGCCTTACGCGCCTTGGATACGGAGATCATTGAACAGCCCCCTAGCCGTCGGGAGGCATCCGCCCCCCACGCGCCGCCACCCCTTTGCGACGCTCCCAAAGCAAAGCTGCCTGAAAAACACGCAGTCGCCAAGTGGCTGCCGAAGCAATTTTGGCCGAAACGGAGCTAAGTTATTGGCGGCGCTTTATTAGGCGGTTGAAAGACTTTTGCAGTTCATTGGGCGGCGGGCTTTGCGGGCATGGGCGGCAGCTGGATGCCGGTCAATTTCCAGCTCAGGCCGCGCCGCTCGAACACCAGGCCCGACTCGGGCGTGTCCTTGCCGCTCACCACGAACCGGCTGAAGCCGTCGCGGCGGATTTGGGGATCGGCGGGGATCGAACCCTTCTGCGCCTTTTCGCCTTCGCCCTTCACCGCATCCTGCTCCTTGGCGAGGTTGGCGAAGGCGGTCTTCATGCCGGCGGGCGATACCATGGAATCGATGATCGGCCCCATCATCGCCATGCCCATGGCGAGGCCGAGTTTGGCCTCGGCGCTGCCGTCGCGCTTGGCTTCTTCCTGAAGGCGGGTGCTAAGCTCGCCCTTCAAGTCGCTGCGAAGCGCGGCATAATCGACGTAGGCGGAGAAAGCGGCTTCGTCATTCGCCTTCGCTGCGTCGACCATCGCCTTCACGGTGATCCCCGGCGAGACGTAGTACCAGCCGCCGACCACCGCCAGGATTGCAAGCAGCACGGAGCCGCCGATGATATAGCCTTTGCGCGTCACGTCCGTATTCCCCTGCCCAGCGAAGGCACAGCCTGCGCATGCGGGTCCTTGCGGGTCAAGCCGCGATGCCGGTGGTCAGGCGCTCGCCACCGGCCGCGCCGGCCACCTCTGCGCGTCGGCAAGCTCGAGCTTTGCGAACGTGTCCGCGTCGAGATCGGCGGTGAGGCCCCCGCTTTCTACCCGCACATCCTTCCAGGGCAGGACATGAAGCGCGGCGCCGAGCGCGCCTGCTTGCCCCGCGCTGACCACCAGATAGGAGATGCGACCGTCGCCGCAGGTCGCCATCGCGTCCACAGTCGTGCCAAGCGCGGTTCCGTCGATGGCGCTGAGCTTCGCGCTGGTCAGGCTGGAGATAGGAAACAGGGTGGGGCCTGGCCGCTGCTCGCTCCGCTCCGCCGCCGCCTTTGCCCAATCGTCGAAGCGCGCCTGGCGGATCAGCCAGCGCCAGATGCCGACCAGGTTGACGCCGGTGAGCGCGATATTCTGCCATAGGAGGTTTGGCTGGTCGGTCGCGTAACCGTAGGTGCTCCAGGCGATCGATCCCACCGTGAAGATCACGAATCCCCAGCCGGTAATCCGCGCACCCAGATTGGCCGCCGTGACGCAGGCCGCGAGCATGGTCGCGATCGGCGCAACCCACCCTGCATATTCACCCACCATCTTCGCGCTCCCGTGTCGGCCAGTGCATGCCAACTCAAGGCGCGGGAAGCCGTTCCACCAGGCGGACGGCAACGCATGGACGGGAGCCGCGCCAGAGGCCGCTGGCCGGCCGGCAACCGCGCAAATTCAGTTCTTGGCGAATGAACGGGGGGCGGCTTAAACCTTGTGCATGCTCGGCAAGCTCAAACTGAACCGGCTCGACATGGTGGCCGCCGTGGCAGTCATCGTCTCGACCTTTCTGTGCCTCCAGTCCGCCTTGGATGCGGCCGACGCTTACACCCTCTTTCAACCGCTCTCCGTAGCGAAGCAGGTGCTCGGCGTGGCCGGCTGGTTTGTTGCGACGTTCGGGCCGATCGGAGTTGCCGTCTGCTTCTGGCGGCTGGCCAAGCGGGTTCGGGCGCCATGGATCGTGCACCTCCTGTTTCTCCCCTGCGCCTACGCACTGCTTATGGGGGGCGGGTACTTGATGCTGTTCGTCATCGGGGATCCGGATTTCGACGCTACGTTGGGTGGCCCAGTGATGCAGGCTGCTCTCTTATTTGCCGTCGCTTTGGTCCTCTATTTCGCCGCCGTCATCTACCGGGGCTGGCGCGCCTGGCATTGAAGCGTCCGCTGTCCGTCACGGCGGCGGCGCGGACCCGCCCTTGAGCCCGGTTGCGGAGCCCCCGCCATTTAGCCAAAGAGGACCGCGGGGCGCGCCGGTGCGCAGCAGGAGATTTTGGTTGAAGGCTTTGCCGCATCGCGCGCTTGCACGCCTGAAGGCATTGCCGGCGCCTTCGGCTTCTTTCCGGATCGACGTTCGCGGCAATCCAGCGCGCTTCAGCCACGTCATCTTCTGGACCTTCCTCGCGGCATGCGTGACGGTGAACTATCCGGGCCGCCTCAGCGCCGACGCCGTAGGGCAGCTGATCGGAGCCTATGACGTCGCCCATCTCAACAACTGGCACAGTCCGCTCATTGCCTGGCTTTGGAGCATTCCAGGGGGCTTGATCGGGCAACCCGCGGGGGCGTTGTTGATCCAATCGTTGCCGCTGGCCTTTTACGCCGCGGTGCGATCGAGCCGGCCGTTCTTAATGACGGCGCGCGATGGCGCCGCCCTGGTGGTAGAGCTCGCGTTCAAGGCCGCTCTGATTGCCTTGGCGGGTACGATCATCAAGGATGTCTTGCTGGGAGGGTTGGTCCTCGCGGCCGTTGCCGCTCTGCAACTCTCGTTATCAGGCAACAATCGGAAACGGTGGATTTCCCTCGGGCTCGCATGCCTGGCGTTGGTCGCGATGGTCAGGCCGGCCAACTTCGTCCTGCTCCTCATTCCAGCCTGGGCGTTCCTGTATTTCAGCGGCCTGTCCCGGCGGACCTTCTGGCTTGCCGCCTTTGGCGTCACGCTGGCCGCCCTGCTTCTTCTCCCCGCTTATGGAGTGCTGACGCGAGTGGCGTTCGGCCCCCGGCCGGTGCAGCCGGAAAAACAGCTCATCCTGTTCGACATAGCCGCCGTGTCGGCTTCAGCCGGTCAAAATCTGTTCCGCGGCATCGGCGGCTGGCCGGCCGACGGGCTTCCCGAACCCGGGACCTGCTATACGCCCGCGATGTGGGATCCGATGGCACCTTGGGGCCGGTGCAAAGGCTATTCGATCGCCTACGACAAAAGCTATCACCGGGCCGGCGGATCGCCGCTGGTGAAGCAATGGGCAACCGCGATCGTCTCTCATCCCGGTGCCTATGTGAACCATCGCGCCCGGCATGTGGTTGGATCGCTGCAATCCGGCATGGGGCGCTTCGGTGAAAGGAGTGCGTGGGGGAACAACGATGCCCTCATTGCCCTCAACAGCACCGACAAGGCCGCGGAGCTGGCCAGGATCAGCGCGGGCCGGCTCCCCAAAGGCTATTTCGCAATGGCGGAGCAGTCCATCCTTCCCAAGCCGTTCAGCCGGATGGCGCGGATCGTGCTCGGCACGCGCGGAATGCCGCTGGTGGCGCTCATCGCCTGCATCGGCCTTCTTGGCTGGCAGCTTCGGCGCCACCGCAAAGGCGCGGCGATCGACCCGGTGATCGTCTTCGCAACGTCCCTTGGAATAGCGAATCTGCTGTTGGTCGGGGTGTTCGGCGTGTCGACGTCGGCGCGGTACCTTCTTCCGTTGATCCTGTGCAGCTACGTTGCAATCCTTGCGGCATTGCAGAAGGCTCCGGACCGGGGCGACGAACCCGCGTCCGGGGGCGAAAACAAGGCATTGGGAGAGGCGAATTGAAAGCACTCGGTCGTGCTGCGGTAGCAGCGTTGATGATCCAGCTAGCGCTTCCGGCCGCGGCGGCGGCGCCGGCTGCTCGTCACCGCGCAGAGTCTATCGAAGCGCGGATCGACAAGAGGCGGATCGACAAAGCCCTGGCACAGATGGTGGAGGATGGACGGGCGGCCGGCGTCTCCGCCCTGATCTTCAAAGGTGGCAAGGAGGTCTATTTCGGCACGAGCGGACACGCCGACCGGGAAGCCCGCACACCCGTCCGCCGCGACACATTGTTCCAGATTTTCTCCATGACGAAGCCGGTGACGGGCGTCGCCCTTCTGCAATTGTGGGAGGCGGGCCGCTTCAGGCTCGACGATCCGCTGGCCATGCACCTGCCCGAATATGCGGACACCCGCGTATTCGGCGGCATGGACGGCGAGGGTAAGCCGATCCTGAAGGCGCCGGCGCGGCCGATCCTGATCCGCGACATCCTGCGCCATACCGCAGGCTTCGCCTATGGCGGCGGCGCGACCTACCCCGAACAGCAGTTCGAAGCGGCGCGCCCGCTCGACCTTCAGAACGACCTCGCCGAGTTCAGCCGCCGCCTTTCAACCGTTCCGCTGATGTTCGAGCCGGGCAGCCGCTGGCGCTACAGCGCCGCGGTGGACGTTCAGGCGCGGCTGGTGGAGAGGCTGAGCGGCATGCCGTTCGAGGACTATGTCCGCCGCCACGTGCTCGATCCGCTCGGCATGAAGGAGACCGGCTGGACCCAGCCCGCCGAACGGCTGCCCCGCCTCGCCGCAGCCTACCACAAGGGCGAAGGCGGCAAGCTGGAGCGCAAGACCGACGAGGCGACCCGCGAACGCAATTTCGCCCCGCGCAAGCTGACCATGGGCGGCGCCGGT
>DASWMM010000094.1:0-8306 GCA_036399755.1 Allosphingosinicella sp. | reverse complement strand
GCCTATCTCGATCTCACCCTCGCCGGCGCCGCAGCATTCGGAGAGCGTCACGCCGTCCCCCCCGCACCCGCCGCCCCCGAACCCGTTGTTCGCCGTCCAGAAAGCGGCTTTTCCGGTCTGGAGTGGTCGGTGGTTGCTCTTGCCCGCCGGGAGGGTCCCTCCACGCTGAAGGAGCCGGGACGGATCGCCAAGGCGCTCGGTAGCCTGTTCGGCACGGGCCGCGACTCCCGCCTGCCCGACCAGCGTCTGGAAGCGCTGCGCCGGATGGCGGTGCTTGCCTGGCAAAGCGGCTATGCCGTCCCGACCTCCGAGCTGCGCGCCTTCAAGGCGGCGGGCTTCACGCTCGACCAATATGATGCGCTGCAGGCGAGCATCGGCCGCGGCCGCGCCCAGCGCCGAAGCCACTCGGCATGAACATGGCGCAAGCTTCTGCGCCCGAGGGGAAGACGGGCGCTTTCGGCGAGTGTCCTGGTGGAGCCCTGTGGAAGGAATGGTGCCGCTTAGGTGACTCGAACACCTGACCCCATCATTACGAATGATGTGCTCTACCAGCTGAGCTAAAGCGGCCTGTTTTCCGGTAGGAAGGCGCGCGTCTATCAAAGGGGACGGGCGCTGACAAGCGCCGCGCGCGGCCCCGCTGCGCCTCCGTCCGCCGAACCCTTAACCGATTCTCAACCACAAGCGTGCAGTGTCCCAGCCTGAACGAAGGGCAAAGGTCTCTGCATGGACAGCGTGCGCGCATTTGACGAGGAGCTGGATTACGGCGCCCTGGCCGACGGGGAGGACGCGATCGAAGCGCCGCCCGAAATCGGCATCGACGAGCGGCGCATGCACGTGCGCGCCTATAATTATTGGGTGTCGCTGCTCGACGGGCGGGCGTACCCCTCGATCCGGGATTTAAACCCGCAGAGCCTCGGCGATTTCGGGCCGCACAGCGCGCTGCTCGATTTCTCGGGCGGCAGCGACGATCCCAAGGTGGTGTTCCTCGGCCGCTCGCTGCGGGAGGAATGCGATCTTCTCGGCGACATCCGCAAGATCAGCGACGTGCCGAAGCGCTCTTTGCTTTCGCGGCTGACCGACCATTATCTCCAGATCATCGCCAACCGCGCGCCGATCGGCTTCGAAGCCGAGTTCGTCGGCCAGCGCGGCAAGAACACCATGTACCGCGGCATCCTGATGCCCTTCTCGTCCACCGGCGAGGAGATCGATTTCATCTACGGCGTGATCAACTGGAAGGAGATCGCCGACTCCAAGGTTTCCGATTCGATCGCCCGCGACGCACAGCGCGCGCTTGCCGCCGCACCGGTGCCGGCAGGGGCGAGCCCGGTGTGGGCCGACGGTCCGAATGCCGAGCCGCCGCTTGAGCTTGAGGCGGGCGCGATCCTGTCCGACGAGGGCGAGTGGGACGCGCCCGAGCTTCCGCTGGACGACGATGCCGGCCTTGCCGACCGCCTCTGCGCGGCGCGCGAACACGCCGAAGCCGCGCGGGGCGCCGATGGCCGCAGCCGCGCCGCCTTGTACCGCGCGCTTGGCCTTGCCTACGATTTCGCCTGCGTCGCCGAAGCGAGGCCGGACGATTATGCCGAGTTGCTCGACGATGCGGGCGTGAAGGCGCAGGCGCGTGCGCCGATGACGCCGGTGGTGAAGCTCGTCTTCGGCGTCGATTACGACAAGGCGCGCCTCACCGAGTTCGCCGCCGCGCTGAGCTGGGCGCGCCGCGAGGCGCTGGGCTTGGGCGCGTTCCGGAGCTATCTCGAAAGCTATGAGGGCGGCCTCAAGGGCGTCGTCCAGGCCGAGCGGAAGGCGCGGCGGCCGGAGCCCCAGGCCGATGCGGGCGAGACCGCGCGCGACGCGCTGCGCCGGGCGCCGGCGGTGGCGAGCATTGCCTTCGATTCGGGCAGCGATGCCGAGTTCGTGCTGTTGCTCGGGCGGCGCGAGGCGAACGGTGAGCTCTCGGTGATCGGCGCGCCGGACGATGCCGCGCTGACCGAGCGCGCAATTCGGAAAGTTGCAAAAGCGGCCTAGGCGGCGGCGCCCGCGACGAGGGCGTCTTCGAGCAGCCTCACCCGGCCGTTCAGAGATGCTTCGACCAATGCCCCTCGGAAACGATGGCGATTGGCACGCCTGAATCGCGCATCTCTGTAGCCTTGATGATCTTGTGCCCGAACGCCGAATGCTTCCAGGATTCCGTGGCGTAAACTCCGACCACAAGAACATCGGTCCTCTTGGTAAGGCTTCCGCAAACCCCGCCTCGTTCGACAACCGCCTGCTCACATTTGGGCCGACGTCCGAAGCTGAAGGTTCCGGTGAAGCAATAAGACGTACCGGCGAAAGTGAGGGTTGGCGCCGGGTCGCACAGCGGAAGCGTGCAGGATTTCATACTTTCGCCGACTTCGAAGTCGTTCCCGGAAAAGTTCTGCAGTACGTGCAGCAGTTCCTGACACTCTCCAGCCTCGGCGAGCCCGTCGGCAAGAACCTCCGCCACTCGGGAATAAAGGTCCGCGAGCAACGGACTGCCGGTGATGTCCACGTTGGCGACGAGCCACTTATGAAGGTATTCTACCTCTGACTGGTTTAACACGCCGTCGGCGCAGAGGCCCCTGGCAAGGCCAGTCAGTTCATCGATTTGCCGGTGCGAAATGCGTTCCCGCCCGAAACTGTTAAGTAGGCTCTGGTCTTTCACTGTCCGCCCCCTGACGCGATTCCTTGCCACTGTGCCTCATCAATAACGCGAATGCCAAGCGATTCGGCCTTCTTCAGCTTCGACCCGGCGCCGGGGCCTGCAATGAGGATATCCGTCTTTTTGGAAACATCGGTAGCGACCTTGGCGCCAAGCTTTTCCGCTTGCGCCTTGGCTTCGTCACGCGACAGAGTTTCAAGGCTGCCGGTGAAAACCAAAGTCATCCCTGTGACGGGAGACTGTTCCGTCTCCCAAATTACGTCTTGCGGTTCCAGGCCAGCGTCGACCAACTCATCCAGCACGGCCCGATTGTGCGGTTCTTCGAAAAAATCGAGAATGGCATTGGCTATTTCAGGGCCGATGCCCGCAGTTCCGATTGAAGCAATGACGGCCTTGTCGCGACGCTGGCGGTGTTTGCGTTCGCTTTCTCCCAGCACCGGGACGAGCTCCATGCGGAGCTTGATGGTGTCGTTGATCATGCTCTGGAGGGCAGCCCAGCTTCGGTAGCGGCGGGCGAGGTCGCGGGCGGTGACTTCGCCGACGTGGCGGATGCCGAGCGCGAACAGGAAGCGGTCGAGCGGCGGGCGGCGCTTGGCGTCGATCGCGTCGATCAGGTTTCGCGCGGAAATTTCGGCCCAGCGCTCGCGGGCGAGGAGCGCGTCCTTGGTGAGCGTGAAGATGTCGGCGGGGGACTGGACCAGGCCGTCGCGGAAGAAGTTTTCGATGTTGGTGATGCCGAGCCCTTCGATGTCGAGAGCGTGGCGGGAGACGAAGTGGCGCAGGCGCTCGACGCGCTGGGCGGGGCAGATCAGACCGCCGGTGCACCGGATATCGACTTCGCCTTCTTCGCGCACCGCTTCCGAATCGCATTCGGGGCATCGGGTGGGGAATACGTACGCCGGCAGGTTCGCGTCGGGTGTGAGGTTTTCGAGGACCTGCGGGATGACGTCGCCGGCGCGCTGGATGCGGACGCGGTCGCCGGGGCGGACGCCCAGGCGCGCGATCTCGTCGGCATTGTGGAGGGTGGCGTTGGTGACGGTGACTCCGCCGACGCTCACCGGCTTAAGGCGCGCGACGGGCGTGAGCTTGCCGGTGCGGCCGACCTGAATGTCGATTGCCTCGAGCAGGGTCTCGGCCTTTTCGGCGGGGAATTTGTGCGCCAGCGCCCAGCGCGGCGCGCGGGAGACGAAGCCGAGACGGCCCTGAAGGTCGAGTCGGTCCACCTTGTAGACGACACCGTCTATGTCGAAGCCGAGATCGGCGCGCTTGGCTTCGATGGCCCGGTAGTGGGCGAGGATCTCGGAGGGGTCTGCGCTGCGGACGAGATCGTCTGCGATGGGAATGCCCCAGGCGGCGATCGCCTGCATGACCTCGAACTGGGTTTCGCCGGGAAGCGCGGAGGTTTCGCCCCAGCCGTGGGCGTAGAAGCGCAGCGGCCGCGACGCGGTGATCGCCGGATCCTTCTGGCGAAGCGAGCCCGCCGCGGCGTTGCGGGGATTGGCAAATTGGCGGGCTTTCCCGGGATCGCCGGCTTCAGCGAGGAGGCGGTCGTTCAAGGCCGCGAAATCCTCCTTCGACATGTAGACTTCGCCGCGCACCTCGAACACGTCGGGGGTTACGTGTTCCGGCGAAGGCCGGAGCGCTGGCAGTTGACCCGCAACGCTCCGGCCTTCGCCGGAGCACAAGGTTTGCGGTATGTCCTGGATGGTCCGGGCGTTCAGCGTCACGTCCTCGCCGGTGGTGCCGTCGCCGCGGGTAGCGGCGAGGACGAGGGCGCCTTTCTCGTAGCGAAGCGAGCAGGACAGGCCGTCGATCTTGGGCTCGGCGGTGAGCGCCACTTCGGCGTCGGCGGGGAGGCTCAGAAAGCGCCGAACGCGGGCCAGGAACTCGGCCACTTCCGCGTCGGAGAAAGCGTTGTCGAGGCTGAGCATCGGCTGGCGATGGCGGACCTTGGCAAGGTGCGCGGCGGGTGCGGCGCCGACCTGGCGGGACGGTGAGTCCGCGCGCACGAGGTGCGGAAATTGGCGCTCCAGCTCGGCATTGCGGCGAACCAGCGCGTCATAGTCAGCGTCGCTTATCTCCGGCGAATCATCCGAATGATAAAGCCGGTTGTGGCGGGCTATCTCGGCGGCGAGCGCCTCAAGCTCGGCGGCGGCAAGGTTGTCGCTGGGTGCGTCCGTCACTTAGGCTTGGGCTCCCGGTCGGGATGGTCGACGCCGACCGACTTCAGACGTTCAACGGTGCCGTCGTCACGGCTGCCGAGGTGCCATGCCCCCATCCAGTAGAGCTTGGCCGACGCGACGTCCCCTCGCTCCTTCGATACGTCGCCGAGCACGAGCAAGGCGACCTCGTTCGGCTTGATCTCGAACGAACGCTTGGCGTCGGCAAAGGCGCCGTTGGAATCCTTGAGGTTGTGTTTGGCGGCCGCCCGCTGGGCCAGCGCAGGCCAAGTTTCCGAAATCTGCAGGGCGCGATCGAGCTCCCGTAAGCCGGCCCAGGAGTGGCGCACCTGCAAGTAGGAACCGCCGAGATTGGTGTGCAACTCCCCGTTGCCGGGGTCGAGGCCGACGGCAACCTCTTGATCCTTGATCGCCTGCGGCTGATCCTGACGCCCCACCAGCCAGGCCAGTGAGCGGATGGTGAGCATCTCCGCCTTGTCCGACGGAGTGCGTGCGGCGAGAAAAGCAGCCGTGCAGTCGCCGATGAGCTTTGGGCCCCCGACGTCCCCCGATTCCAACGCGCCTTTGCAAAGCGCAGTCGCGTTTCCGGGGCTTCGGTCGCTCCACTGCGCCGCGTCCGCAATATCCTTTTCAACCGCTTTGAGGGTTTTGGGGTCTGTCGCCGCGCGGGCAAGGCGAAGCGCCTCGGCCAGATCCTTCGAGGCGACATCGAATCGCCCTGTCCACAAGGCAGCGCCTGCCCGGGATCGGAGGGCCTGGATATCGCCGGGCGTCCGGACCAGCGCCTGGGAACTGTCCTGATAGGCGCCTTCCTGATCGCCGGCCCGCTGTCGCAGATAGGCACGTTCGGCATAGCCGCCGGCAGCGTCGGGCCGAAGGGCGATTTCCCGGTCACTGGCGGCAAGGGCGGGCCCAAAGTCCCGCAGCTCCCCGAAAACATAGGCACGCTCACGCCATGCTTCGGCAAGCGTGGGATCGAGCCGGACAGCCTCCGCCAGGTCCTCTGCCGCGCTTTCAAATTCGTATTTCTCCACCCGGCCATACGCACGGACGTAGTACAAATAGGCTTTGCGGCGCGGTTCGCGTTCGGCCGCGATCGCCGCGTCGCAGCCGCTCACGTCCAGCTCCGGGGTGTTCACGCATCCACGCACCGGCTCGGGCGCGGGCGCGGCTGCGGCGAGAAGCAAGGCGGAGAGCAGCGCGGCGGTCATGCCGCCTCCAACAGCCGAACGGCCTGCGCCCTTGCCTCGTCGGTGACCTCGGTGCCGGACAGCATACGCGCAATCTCCTCCTTGCGCCGGGTCTCGTCCAGCAGGTGGACGCCGGTGCGGGTGACGGTGCCTTGGTGGCTTTTTTCGATGAGCAGGTGGCGGGCGCCGCGGGCCGCGACCTGGGGTGAGTGGGTGACGACCAGCAACTGCGCGCCTTCGGAGAGGCGGTGGAGGCGTTCGCCGATCGCGGAGGCGACGGCGCCGCCGACGCCGCGGTCGATTTCGTCGAAGATCATCGTGCCGGCGCCGCCCTCCTCGGCAAGCGCGACCTTGAGCGCGAGGATGAAGCGGGAGAGTTCGCCGCCGCTGGCAATCTTGGTCAAGGGTGCGAAGGGGGCGCCGCGATTGGTGGAGACCTCGAACTCCACCCGGTCGCGGCCGCGGGCGGTCCATTGCGCTTCGGCCAAGGGATCGACGACAGTGCGGAACTTGGCGGCGTCGAGCTTCAGGGGCGCAAGCTCGCGCGCGACGGCGGCGTCGAGGCGGGCCGCAGCGGCGGTGCGCTGTTCGGCGAGGCGCGCGGCGGCGGCTTCGTAGGCAGCGCGGGCGGCGCGGACTCGGGCTTCGAGGGCCGCGAGGCCTTCTGTGCCGGCCTCGAGCGCGGCCAGGCGGGCGGCGAGTTCTTCCGCCAGAGCGGGGAGAGCGTCGGCATCGACCCGGTGCTTGCGGGCAATACCGCGAATTTCGAACAGCCTGGCTTCGGCTTCGTCCAGGCGGGCGGGATCGAAGGCCAGGGCTTCGCCGGCCTCGGCGAGCCGGTCCTCGGCGTCGGACGCTTCGATAAGGGCGCGGTCGAGCGCTTCGAGGGCTTGGCCCAGCTTCTCGTGCTCGCCCCCGACGCGCTCCAGCCGGCGCGCGGCCTGGCGGAGGAGGGAAAGCCCGCCTTCCGAGCCGTCGAGAAGCTGCGTCACTGTGCCGATATCCTCGGCCAGGCGGGCGCCTTTCTGCATGTTGGCGCGCAGGCTCGCGAGCGCTTCCTCCTCGCCCGGCTCGGGCGCGAGCTTGGCCAGTTCGGCGACGCTGTGTTCGAGCCATTCGCGATCGCGGGCGGCGACGTCCATGTCCTCGCGGGTGCGGGCAAGCGAGGCTTCGGCTTCGCCCCAGGCGCGGTAGGCCGCTTCGGCATCAGACGTGCCGATGCGGCCGAAGCTGTCGAGAAGCGCGCGGTGGCCTCGCGGGTTCAAGAGGCCGCGATCGTCGTGCTGGCCGTGGATCTCGACCAGAGTCGCGCCCAGTTCGCGGAGGAAGGCAACGGAGGCGGACTGATCGTTGACGAGGGCGCGGCTGCCGCCGTCGGCCTTGACGATCCGGCGGATGACGAGCGGCTCGCCCGGTTCGCCTTCAAGGCCGTTGTCGGCGAGCAAGGCGAGCGCGGGATGGCCGGCGGGGAGATCGAAGCTGACTCCGACCACCGCTTGCGCCTGGCCGGCGCGGACCAGGCCGCTGTCGGCGCGGGCGCCGAGTGCAAGGCCGAGCGAATCGAGCAGGATCGACTTGCCCGCGCCGGTTTCGCCGGTGAGCACGCCGAGGCCGGGGCCGAATTCGAGATCCAGGCTCTCGATCAGCACGACGTCGCGGATGGAGAGCCCGGTCAGCATGGCCGGGACCTTGCCACCGCGTTGCGCGTCAGATCAAGCGGCCGGTGCCGCCGGGGCGTGCCGCTGAACGAGATTGTAGGCGCGCTGATACCATTCGGTGTTGGGATAATTCGCGCCGAGCACGGACGCCGACTGCCGCGCCTGCTCGGGAATGCCGAGCGCGAGGTAGGATTCGGTGAGGCGCATCAGCGCTTCGGGCGTGTGGCTGGTGGTCTGATACTCGCCGATCACGGCACGGAAGCGCTGCACGGCGGCGAGCCACTGGCCGCGGCGCTGATAAAAGCGGCCGACCTCCATCTCCTTGCCGGCAAGGTGATCGCGAACGAGATCGACCTTGAGCCGCGCGTCGGAAGCGTAGCGGGTGTTGGGATAACGGCGGACCAGCTCGTTCAGCGCATCGAGGGCCTGGCGGCTGATCGACTGATCGCGAGTCACGTCCTCGATCTGCTCGTAATAATTGAGCGCGATGAGGTAGTGCGCGTAGGGCGCGTCGCGGTTGCCGGGGTGGATGGCGAGGAAGCGGCGGGCGCTTTCCGTCGACTTGGTATAATCCTTGGCCGCGTAATAGCTGAACGCG
>DASWMM010000093.1:0-5526 GCA_036399755.1 Allosphingosinicella sp. | reverse complement strand
GAGCACGCGGGTGAAGCGATCCTTCATCTCGGACGTGGGCGTGCCGACGATCACCGTGCGGGTGATGTCGGTGGTGCCGTCGGGATATTGCCCGCCCGAATCGACCAGGTAGAGGGAATCCATCTCCAGGGGCCGGTTGGTTTCCTCTGTTACCCGGTAGTGCACGATGGCGCCGTTGGGGCCGGCGCCCGAGATGGTGTCGAAGCTGGTGTCCCGCAGGTCGCCCGCCTCGCGGCGGAACTGGAGAAGGCGGTCGGCGGCGGTGAGTTCGTCCAGGCCGCCCTTGGGCGCCTCCACCGACAGCCAGTGCAGAAAGCGGGTCATCGCCGCGCCGTCGCGGGCCTGGGCGGCATAGTGGCCGGCGACTTCCGCTTCGTTCTTGATCGCCTTTGGGAGAACGGCCGGGTCGCGTTTGGCGATCACCCTGGCGCCGGCGCCTTCCAGCGCGTCGAAGATCGCGGAAACGGCCCGCTCGGGATCGGCGATCACCGTCTTGCCCTTCAAGGAGCCGAGATGCGGCGCGAAGGCGGCGCGGTCATGGACGCGCACGGCGTTACCCAGATGGGCATGGACGGTTTCGTCGATCTTCTCCGGCGCGACAAACAGGTCGGCGGTACCGTCGGCGTTGACGAGGGCGAAGGAAAGGGCGACCGGCGTGTGCTCGACATCCTCGCCGCGCACGTTGAACGTCCAGGCGATGGAGTCGAGCGCGGAGAGCACCGCCGCGTCGGCTTTCTGCTCCTTCAGCCAATCGGCCATTTCAGAACGCTTCGCGGCGGAGGATTTGCCGGCAAATTCGTCCGGCTGGATGACGAGCCGCGCCTTGGACGGCTCAGGCTTGTCGCGCCACACGGCGTCGATTGGGTTGCGGCCGACGGCGACCAGCTCCGCGCCCTTGTCGGCCAGCGCCTCGCGCGCTTTCTTGACCCAGTCGCTGGTGTGCAGCCACGGATCGTAGCCGATCCGGCCACCACCCGGCGCATGCTTGCCGAGCCACTCGGCGGCGCTGGTCTCCGGCACCGACTGAAAGGACCAATGCGCCCCATCCACCTGATCGCGGACCTGGATGGTGTAGCGCCCGTCGGTGAAGATCGCCGCTTCCTCGGGCAGCACCACCGCCGATCCGGCCGAGCCTTGGAAGCCCGTCAGCCACGCCAGCCGCTGGGCGTAGCTGCCGACATATTCGCTCATATGCTCGTCGGTGAGCGGCACCACGAAGCCGTCCAGCCTGTCCGCTTTCAACTGTTCGCGCAGTGCCGTCAGGCGGTCTTCGTAGCTCGACATCGCGTCGCCTCTCTTTACCCGCGCGGCGAAGCAGGGCAGTGATACGCCTGCATTTCAGCCCCGGGGGGGAATATGAAGCCTGCTTTCCTAGCCATTCTCATGCTCGCTGCAACAGCGGCCTCAGCCCAGAACGGAACCATGACCAAACCCTCAGACCTCCCCCCGCCGCCCAAGGCCGAGCAACGGCCGCACAGTTACGAGCGTCACGGCTTCACCGTCGAGGACCCCTATTTCTGGCTCAAGGACCAGGGCTATCCCAAGGTCGACGACGCCGATGTGCTGACCTACCTCAAGGCCGAGAACGCCTATTTCGATGCGGCGATGAAGCCGCACGAGACGCTGGTGAACACCCTTTTTGAGGAGATGAAGGGGCGGCAAAAGGAAGATGAATCCTCCGTGCCGCTGCGCGACGGCGATTACCTCTATTGGTGGGCGTTCAAGCCGGGCGCCCAGTATCGCACCTGGTACAGGAAGCCCGTGAAAGGCGCCGGCGCCGACCAGGTGATCTTCGACGAAGCCGCGGAAGCCGAGGGCAAGGAATATTTCCGCCTCGGCGCCATGGCGGTCAGCCCGGACGGCAGGCTCGCCGCGACGCTGGTGGACGACAACGGTTCCGAGCGGTTCGACCTGCGCATCCGCGATCTGGCCACCGGCAAGGACCTGGAGACGGTCACCGAAGTCGGCATCGGCCAGCCGGTCTGGACCAGCGATTCCAAGGGCGTGGTGTTCACCGAGGTCAACGAAAACTGGCGCAGCTACCGCGCCCGCTTCCACCGCCTCGGCACGCCGGTAGCGCAGGACAAGACGCTCTATGAGGAGACGAAGGAGCTCGGCTTCACCGTCGGCATTTCAAAGGCGCAGGACGAGAGTCTGATCTTTATCTCCACGGGCGACAACGCCACCAACGAAGTCCGCTTCGTCTCCGCCAAGGACCCGACCGAGCCGCTCGTGCTGATGTCGCCGCGCAAGGAGAAGCGGCAATATTCCGTCGACGCATCGCACGGCAAGCTGTGGGTCCTCACCAACGACGACCATGTCAACTTCCGCCTCGCCGAGGCCGATCCCAAGCGGCCGGACGTGTGGAAGACGGTGATCCCCGGCTCCGACAAGGTCTACCTGCGCGGCGTCACCTCCTACCGCGATCACCTCGCAATCTCCGAGCGCGTCGAAGGCCTCGATCAGCTTCGCCTGCGCAGCTACGACGGCAAGGAGGAACGCATCCCCTTCGCAGAGGCTAGTTATAACGCCGGTTTCGGCGGCAATCCAGACTATGCGCCGGATGCGTATCGGGTCAGCTACAGCTCGATGGTCACCCCCGCGACCGTTTACGATTACCATCCCGCCACCCATAAGCTCGAGCAGCTCAAGGTGCAGGAGATCCCCTCCGGCTACGATCCAAGCCAGTACGTCACCGAGCGGCTGATGCTTCCGGCGCGCGACGGCAAGAAGGTGCCGGTCTCCGTGGTCTACAAGAAGGGGTTCGAGAAGAACGGCCAGGGCAAGCTCTTCCTCTACGCCTATGGCGCCTACGGCTACGCCATCCCGCCGAGCTTCTCGACCAGCCGGATCAGCCTGCTCGACCGTGGCTACGCCTTCGCCATCGCCCACATCCGCGGCGGCGACGATCTGGGCTACGACTGGTTCCTGCAGGGCAAGCTCGACAAGCGCACCAACACCTTCAACGACTTCGTCGATGCCGCGAAGGGCCTGATCGCCAACAAGTTCACCAAGGCCGGCAATATCGGCATCCAGGGCGGCTCGGCCGGCGGCGAGCTGATGGGCGTCGTCGCCAACACCAATCCCGAGCTGTGGGGCGCGGTGGTGGCGGACGTGCCGTTCGTCGACGTGCTCAACACCATGCAGGACGAAAGCCTGCCGCTCACCCCGGGCGAGTGGCCCGAATGGGGCAACCCGATCACCGACAAGGCGGCGTTCGAGTACATCCGCTCTTACTCGCCCTACGATCAGGTGAAGGCGCAAAAGTATCCGCCGATGCTGATCACCGGCGGTCTCAACGATCCGCGCGTGACCTATTGGGAGCCGGCCAAGTGGGCGGCAAAACTGCGCGCCACCAAGACCGACGACAATCTGCTGCTCCTCAAGATCAACATGGGCGCCGGCCATGGCGGCAAATCCGGCCGCTGGGACCGGCTGCAGGAAGTGGCGGAAGCCTATGCGTTCGTGCTCACCCAGATCGGGGAGGGCCAGACTGGAGAAGGGAAATAAGCTGACGCCGTTCACGACGCGCATCACCGCCGTGGCCGGGGACATCGACGAACACGGCCACGTCAACAATGCCGTCTGGGTGCGCTGGATCCAGGATCTGGCGACCGCCCACTGGTACGCCGCCGCCCCGGCCGACCACCGCGACGCCTTCATCTGGGTCGTGACCCGGCATGAGATCGATTACCTGCGCGCCGTAAAGGAAGGCGAGACGGTCACCGGCCGCACCTGGGTTCCGGAGCCGCCGCGCGGCGCGCGGTTCGACCGGCACATGGAGTTCACCGGCGAGGACGGCAAAGCGCGGGTCCGTGCGAAAACCACCTGGGCGGTGCTGGACAAGGCCACGGGCAGACCGCTGAGAGTTCCCGCAGAGGTGGCGGCAGCCTTTATTCCTCCCCAGCCTTAGCTGGGGAGGGGAACCACCCGAAGGGTGGTGGAGGGGTAGCGGCGCAGGCTTCCGTGGTTTCGCGCCAGTTACCCCTCCACCAGCTTCGCTGGTTCCCCTCCCCATCTTCGATGGGGAGGAATTAGAAGGCCCGGATCGCCTCGACGATCTTGGGGAAAGCCTTGGCGCCGACGGCGTAGCTCATGTGGCTGCACGCAAGCTCCACCTCCCCATCGCGCTGGTCGGGCGTGCCGCGCGCGCCTTCGACCGAGACGATGCCGTCGTTGCGCGACCAGATCGCCAGCGTCGGCACCGGCGGCTTGACCGCCGGGTCCTTGTCGATCGGCGGCGAATTGACCGGGTGGCCGGCGACATATTCGTAGAGCCGCCAGACATTGTTGTTCCGCCGCCGGTCGCCCGAGAAAGGCGAGCCCAAAGTCACCACCTTTGCGACCAGCTCCGGCCGCTCCTGCGCGACGACCCGGGCGTAGATGCCGCCGAGGCTCCAGCCGACCAGGATCACTTCGTCGCCGGCGCCAAAGCGCTCGACCCGCGCCGCGATGCTGTCCACCGTTGCTTCGGTGACGCCGCAGTTGAGGCCCAAGCCCCAGCCGGTGACCCGGTAACCGGCCTCGGCCAACGCGCGCTGGAGCCCGAGCGTAGTGCGGTCGGTGGCGAGGAAGCCGGGGATGACCATCAGCTTCGGCCCATCCGCCGGGCCGCGCTCGCCGAGCCTGCCGAACGCACGCCAGGCGCGGGAGAAGAGCGATGCGCCCTCGCGCACCCGCATCCAGGCGGGCGGCGCCCGGTCGTCGGGGCGGCGGCTAGAGATATTCGCCGCCCATCAGCGGCTGCAGCGCCTTGGGCAGCCTTACCCGCCCGTCCGCTTCCTGGTGGTTCTCGAGCAGCGGCACCAGGATTCGCGGGCTCGCCAGCGCCGTGTTGTTGAGCGTGTGCACGAACCGCACCTTGCGCTCGCCGTCGCGCCAGCGAAGGTTGGCGCGGCGCGCCTGCCAGTCGTGCAGGGTCGAGCAGCTGTGCGTTTCGCGATACTTGCCGAGCGTCGGCACCCAGCTCTCGATGTCGTTCATCCGGAACTTGCCGAGCCCCATGTCGCCGGTCGATGTCTCGATCACCTGATAGGGGATTTCCAGATCTTGGAGCAGCATCTCGGCATTGGCGAGCAGGCGCGCGTGCCATTCGGCCGACTGCGCCGGATCGTCCTCGCAGATCACATATTGCTCGAGCTTCAGGAACTGGTGGACGCGCAAGAGCCCCCGCACGTCGCGCCCGGCGCTCCCTGCCTCCCGCCGGAAGCAAGGGGAGTAACCGGCGTAGAGAATGGGGAGCTGGTCGGCCTCCAGAATCTCGCCGCTGTGCAGCGAGGTCAGCGCGATCTCGCCGGTGCCGGCGAGGAAGAGTTCGTCCTTGGGCACTTCGTACGCCTCTTCCTCGTGCCCCGGGAAATGGCCGGTGGCGACGAAGGCGGAGGGGCGGGCAAGGGCTGGCACGGTCATCAGCGTGAAGCCCTCGGCGGCGAGGCGCTGCTGCGCGTGGAACATCAGCGCCTGTTCGAGCAGAGCGAGGCGGCCCTTGAGGCAATATTGCCGCGCGCCGGACACTTGCGTGATCCG
>DASWMM010000092.1:0-3073 GCA_036399755.1 Allosphingosinicella sp. | reverse complement strand
GCAACTGGCAGAAGGATCCCTGGCTGGGAGACGGCGAGACGCTGGCGCCGCCCGATTACACCGGTGCCTCGGCCGCGCTCGACGTTGACCGCGGGCACCAGGCGCCGCTGGCCGCCCTCTCCGCGCCGCCCCACGCGCAGGACACCAACATCCTTTCCAACATCACGCCGCAGCGCAAGGGCCTGAACCAGAGCAGCTGGATGCTGCTGGAGGCCGCGGAGCGCAAGCTGGCGGTGGACGGCGGCAAGACCGTCTATGTGCTGACCGGCCCCTTGTACGAGCGGATGATGGCGCCGCTGCCGCAGACGGCCAAGCTCCACCGCGTGCCGTCCGGCTACTGGAAGGTGATCGCCATCGAGGAAGGAGGGCGCACCTCCCTTTCCTCCTTCGTGTTCGAGCAGGAGACGCCGCGCGGCGCCGACTTCTGCGCGATGCGCAAGCCGCTGACGGAGCTGGAGCTGCGGGCGCTGCTCCGGCTCTTCCCGCGAGTGGGGGCGCGCAGCTTCGCGTCGCTCGACGCCGAACTGGGGTGCCGCTGATGCGCCGCGCCGCCATCCTCCTCGCCGCCTTCGCCATGGCGGCCGGCCCCTCCTCCCTCGGCCTGTGCGGCACGGGCGCCGGCGCGTCGGCCCCGGGCTATGCCTGCTGCAAGGTCTGCTCGAAGGGAAAAGCCTGTGGCGACAGCTGCATCGCCAGGGACAAGACCTGCCACAAGGGCAAAGGCTGCGCCTGCGACGGGTGAGCTGCGGTCCGGTCGCTACAGCGCCTGCGGCGTGCCTGCGAGCGCGGCGAGGCTGCGCATCCGGTCGAGGTGAAGGTTGGAAAGGGCGAAATGGGCCTTGGCCGCGGCTTCGCTGCGCGCGTCCAGCGCACGATCGAGCTCGGCCATGGCGCGGCGGCTGTGGAAACTGATGTCTTCGTGCATGCCTGACCCCTGGGCCTCCGGGACGCGGAGCGCTTCACAGTCTTTAGGCGGTAGCGCCGGCCGCTTCATTCAAGCAGGTTAAAATGTCTTCAACCAACTGATTATAACCAGTTAATTCGCCCGCTTGCCGCTCGGCGGCGGTGCATGCCTCGCGTCCGAAACCCGCGGGATCAGACGGCCGGCCGCACCGAGAGCGCGCGGAGCTCGTCGAGGTGGAGGGCGGAAAGGGCGAGATGGGCCTTCGCCGCATTCGGGCATTGGGCGGCGCGGGCGCGCGCAAGCTCGTCCATCGCGCGCTGGCTGTGCAGCGTGATGCGGTCCTCTGTCGACATGATCCGGTCCCCCGACTCGGGGTGGTACTCTACAACCACTGAGGAGATGCTGACTCCGCGGCGGGGGCGGCGCCTTAAGATGGATCAGCCCGACGGAAAGAATCCTCAGGCGACCGCGTCGTGGTGGAGATAGCGTTCGTTGAAGTCGCCGGTCGCGCGGAGGCGATCCCAGTCGTTGATGGTGATGGAGCGGCGGTCCCGGGCGATCAGGCCCTCCTCGGCGAGCTGGCGCAGCACGCGGTTGACGTGAACCGAGGTGAGGCCGACCGCGTCGGCGAGCTGTTCCTGCGTCATCGGCAGCTCGTAGCGGCCGACATCGCCATTGCCCGAGGCCTCGAGACGCACCCCGAACTCGCAGAGCAGGTGGGCGACCCGCGCGCGGCTGTCGCGCCGGCCGACATTGACGATCCATTCGCGGAAGATGGAGCTGTCGATCAGCGTGTCGATCCATAGCGCCTGCGCGACCGCCGGCCGCCGCGCCGCGAGGTCGCGCAGAGCCGCGGCAGGGATTGTCGCGATCTCGCACTCGGTCAGCGTCTGGACGCTGTGATCGGAGCGCTCGAGCAGCCCGTTCTGCAGATCGACGAACTCGCTCGGCATGTGGATGGAGAGGATCTGGCGGCCGCCGTCGCCGGTAATCTTGTAGCGATAGGCGAAGCCGGAAAGGAGGAGGGCGCATTGCTCGGCCGCGTCGCCGTCGCGCACCAGGTGGGCGCCGGGGCCGACGGTGCGGATATGGTGCGGCAGAGCGAGCAGCGCCTCGCGATCCTCGCGGGCAAGCGGCACGCGCCGCTCCAGCCGCCGGACCATCGCCGACAGCACCGGGTCGCCGCGATTTTGGGAGGAGATCGAGTGCAAGCTTACAGCCCCTGGCGGAGTTGGTTCGTCACGAAGAAGAATGCCCCCAGTCCCGGCCGGGATGGCCGGAACGAGGCCTTTGATAGCCCAACCTCGGAAATGGGCTTTGACCTGGATTAGACGCGTGAGCTTTTCTTTGGGTTCCCGGACGCTTAGCACCGGTCGCGTCCGCTTGGGAACGAGTCGCGCAAGATTTGACGACTGGCGGCGCGCGGGCGCGGGCTCTAGCCTGCGGCCAATCGAAAAAAATCGGGATGGGAGAGCAGGATGCGCATGGGCTTGAAGGGCATTGCGATGTTGTGCGCGGCGGCGAGCGTGCCGGCGCTGGCCGCGGGCACCCAGGGGGAGACGCCAAGCCGGGCCGCGGCGGCGCGGGCACCGGCAGCCATCGCGGTGCCGCCGCTTGCCTTCACCGAGCGCAAGCTGAAGAACGGGCTCCGCGTCATCGCGCTGCGGGACGAGGCGACACCGTTCGTCAACGTCTCCGTCTGGTACGAGGTAGGCTCGAAGCACGACCCGCAGGGCCGCTCCGGCTTCGCGCACCTGTTCGAGCACATCCTCTCGCGCAAGACGCGCAACATGCCCTACAACATGATCAACCGGCTGGTCGAAGACGTCGGCGGCGCCCGCAACGCCTCCACCGGCTACGACCGGACCAACTATTACGAGAGCGTGCCGGCGCGCTACCTGGAGACGATGCTGTGGACCCATGCCGAGCGCATGGCGCGCCCCGTCATCGACCCGCAGGTGTTCGAGACCGAGCGCAACGTCGTGAAGGAGGAATATCGCCAGGGCGTGCTGGCGCCGCCCTATGGCCGCATGCGCCTCCTCCTCACCGAGAATAGCTGGGACAAGCTGCCGCACCGGCGCCCCGGCATCGGCTCGATCGAGCAGCTCGACGCGGCCACGGTAGAGGACGCCCGCGCCTTTCACGAAGCCTATTACGGGCCGGACACGG
>DASWMM010000091.1:0-7755 GCA_036399755.1 Allosphingosinicella sp. | reverse complement strand
CTTTATTCTTCTGCTGGCTGCGGCCGTCCTGGCAGCGGACGATCGTGCCGGTCGGAATATGCAAAACCTGAACGGCGGAATCGGTCGTATTGACGCCTTGTCCGCCCGGACCGCCGGAACGACAGACATCGATCCGGAGATCGTCGGCTTTGAGTTCAAAGTCCACTTCCTCGGCTTCGGGTAACACCGCCACCGTCGCCGTCGAGGTATGAATCCGGCCCTGGGTTTCGGTCGAAGGCACCCGCTGGACCCGGTGGACTCCGCTTTCATATTTCAGCCTGGCGAACACCCCCTGCCCCCTCACCGAGGCGACCACTTCCTTGTAGCCGCCCATTTCCGACGCGCTGGCCGAGATCAGCTCCACCCGCCAGCCCTGCCCGTCGGCATAGCGCTGGTACATGCGCATGAGATCGCCGGCGAAAAGCGCCGCCTCGTCGCCGCCCGTGCCGGCGCGGATCTCGAGCATAGCCGGCCGGTCGTCCGCCGCATCGCGCGGGAGGAGCTTCAGCGCCAGCGCGCGTTCGGCCTCCGGGAGCCGCGCCTCCACCACGCGGATTTCCTCCTCCGCCATCGCGCGCATCTCGGGATCGTCGCGCATTTCGGCGAGCGAGCCGAGCTCGTCGCGCAACTGCCGAACCTCCGCCGCCGCCGCGGCGACCGGTTCGATCTCGGCATATTCCTTGGACAGCTTCACGAACGCATCGGCGGCGAGGTCGCCGGCGGACATCGCCGCCTGCAACTCATCCCGCCGCGCAAGAATCTGCGCGATCCGATCGGCGGAGATGGAGGTCATATCCAGGTACCGAGCGGATAAACCCCTGCTTCCCGCCCTGCCACAACGTCTTCCAACACCCCCTCAACATCGTACTCGGCGCCGAGCCTTTCCCAGATAAAGCGCTCTACCTCCATGTCGATGCTCGGAAAGCTGGTGGGTGTCTTCCAGCGGAGGTTGGCGATCTGATGAGGCTCCGTGACATAGTCATCCAGCACCAGCAGAGCATCGCTCCTCAGCTTCTTGGCGCGCTCAAACCTCTTTTTTGGGTTTCCCGTTGCAAAGAGTTCAGCCGAATAGCCACCCTTGCGAATGATGGTCGTTAGCCATAGCCCCAGTGATAACAACTGATCTGCTTCGATGACCACAGCCACAACAACGCGCTCGAGCTTTGGTTTGGCAATCATCATGGCCAAGCGCTCGATCCCCGCCGCCCAGCCGATTGCAGGCGTGTGCGGCCCACCTAAAGATTCAATCAAACCGTCGTAGCGGCCGCCGGCCAGCACCGTGCCCTGCGCGCCGAGGCGGTCGGTGACGAACTCGAAGGCGGTGTGGCGGTAGTAATCGAGGCCGCGAACGAGCCGGGCGTTGCGGGTCCAAGCGACTCCGGCCGCGTCGAGACCGGCTGTGACCTGGTCAAAGAAGGCACGTGCTTCGGGCGTCAGGAAGTCGTCGATGTCCGGCGCGCTGTCCGCGGCCGGGCGGTCGCGCGGGTCCTTGCTGTCGAGGATGCGGAGTGGGTTCTTGTCGAGGCGGGCAAGGCTGTCGTCTGAAAGATCGGCGCGGTGTGCTTCGAAATGCGCCACAAGGGCCGCGCGCCAGGCATCCCGGGTTTCGGCGTCTCCGAGCGTGTTGACCTGGAGGGTCACGCCGTCGGCGATGCCGAGTTCCTTGAGAAGCTGGTCTGCGAAGACGAGCAGTTCCACGTCGGCGAGCGGGCTGTCGCTGCCGAGAATCTCCGCGTCGAGCTGGTGGAACTGACGGTAGCGCCCCTTTTGCGGGCGCTCGTAGCGGAACACCGGGCCGTGGGTGGCGACCTTCATCGGCACGTGCTGCTGCCAGCCTTCCGACAGGAACGCGCGGCAGATGCCGGCGGTGAATTCCGGACGAAGGGTCAGCGATTCGCCGCCGCGGTCCTCCAGGCTGTACATTTCCTTCGAAACGATATCGGTGGTTTCGCCGATCGAGCGGGCGAAGACCTGCGTCGCCTCGAACACCGGCAGCTCGATCCGCTGGAAGCCGTACAAGCGCCGCACCCGGTCGAACGCCTCCACGACGCGCCCGAAGCGGTCCGCCTCCTCGCCCCAGATGTCCTGGGTTCCCCTGATCCTTTGTGGGCCTTTGCTCATGGAGCGGCGCCTTAGCATTTTTGCGGGGAGGGGGAAGCGGCGGTGAAGGGGTGGCGTCAGAAGCTCCCCTCCCTCCACACGGCCCCGGAGGTTTGCCGAGGCCGCGGAAAGGGAGGGGCTGGGGCTGGGTCCCCCCCGACCACTGCAGTGCTGGCGGAAAACCCACCCCCACCCCCCCCTCTCCTCGTACCGCGCTTCCCCGAGGACGCTGCGGCGGAGGGAGGGGAGTTTCGGGCGGGATCGGGCGGGCAGCTCACTGCCTTTCACTGGTGACGCCGCCGCCGCAACCCGCTAGAGGCCGCGCCCCATGAACATCGATCTTATCCCCGTGGGCGACAATCCGCCCGAAAGCATCAACGTGATCATCGAAGTGCCGATCGGCGGCGAACCGGTGAAGTACGAATTCGACAAGGCGTCGGGCGCGATCTTCGTCGATCGCATCCTGCACACGCCGATGCGCTACCCGACCAATTACGGCTTCATCCCGCACACATTGTCGCCCGACGGCGATCCGCTGGACGTGATGGTGATGGCGCGGGTGCCGTTCATCCCGGGATCGGTGGTCCGCGCCCGCCCGCTTGCCGTGCTGCGGCTGGAGGACGAAGCCGGCGGCGACGAGAAGATCCTCGCCGTTCCGATCAAGAGCACCTCGCCTTATTACGCCAATGTCGAGGAAGGCGAGGACCTGCCTCTGATCATCCGCCAGCAGATCGAGCATTTCTTCACCCACTACAAAGACCTCGAGCCCGAAAAGTGGGTGCGCGTCGGCACCTGGGGCGACCGCGAGGAAGCGATCAAGGTGATCCTGGAGGCGATCGAAGCGGCCAAGCGGGCCAAGGCGGAGGCCGCCGCCGCGGCGGGCGCAGCCGGGGGCTTGGGCGCCTAAGTATCGGAGCCGGCGCGATTACCCGCGCCGATCCGCTGGACAGAGGGCGCGGCGCGCGCCATGCGGCGTGGGTTCCCCGTTCGGAGACTCACAGCACGATGCGCCCTGCCCTCACCGCCCTGCTCCTTCTGTCCGCCGCCGCCGCACCCGCCACGGCCCAGCAGCTCCCCGCCAACTTCACCCGGGCCGAGCCGTCGCCCAAGATCGACACGATCCCGCCGGCGCGCGATGTCGCCTATCCCGGCACGATCCGGCTGCGCGTGGACGCCACCGATCTCGAACGCCGCATCTTCCGGGTGCGCCAAACCATCCCGGTCGACCGCACCGGCGACTTCGTCCTGCTCTACCCAAAGTGGATTCCCGGCGCCCATTCGCCGAGCGGCCAGATCAACAAGGTGTCCGGCCTGAAGATCACCGCCGGCAACAGGCGCCTGACCTGGAGCCGCGATACGCTCGACGTTTACGCCTTTCACGTCGACGTGCCCGAAGGCGTGAAGTCGATCGACGTCGAGTTCCAGTTCGTCTCCGCCACCGCTTCCGAGCAGGGCCGCACGGTGATGACTCCGGAGCTTGCCAGCGTTCAGTGGATATCCCTGTCGCTTTACCCGGCCGGCTATTATGTCCGCCAGATCCCGATCCAGGCGTCGCTGACCCTGCCGAAGGGCTGGAAGGCGGCAACCGCGCTTCGCCCGGCGGCCGGCGGCAACGCCCCCGCGAACACGATCACCTACCAGCTCACGACCTACGAGATCCTCGCCGATTCGCCCGTCCTCGCCGGCCAGCATTCGCGCAGCATCCCGCTCAGCCCCGACGTGACGCTCGATGTCTTCGCCGACACGCCGGCCCAACTCGCCGCGACCGACGAGCAGATCGCCCTTCACCGCAACCTCGTCACCCAGGCGGTGAAGCTGTTCGGTGCCCAGCATTACGACCATTATAATTTCCTGCTCTCCATCTCGAACAACCTCGGCGGCATCGGCCTCGAGCATCACCGCAGCTCCGAGAATGGGGTGAAGAGCGGCTACTTCACCGACTGGGCAAGCGCGCAGAGCGACCGCAACCTCCTGCCCCACGAATTTGTGCACAGCTGGGACGGCAAATA
The DNA here is from genome assembly GCA_036399755.1 of Allosphingosinicella sp. Taxonomy (GTDB): domain Bacteria; phylum Pseudomonadota; class Alphaproteobacteria; order Sphingomonadales; family Sphingomonadaceae; genus Allosphingosinicella. The sequence goes on along the minus strand of DASWMM010000091.1, from coordinate 3,646 downwards.
TCGCCGCGGCAAGGACGCCTGGACGCCCGATTACCGCACGCCGATGCAGAACAGCCTGCTCTGGGTCTATGAAGGCCAGACGCAGTTTTGGGGTTATGTACTCGACGCCCGCTCCGGAATGCTGTCCAAGCAGGAAACGCTCGACGCGCTCGCCGCCATCGCCGCGACGTATGACGCCGCGACGCCCGGCCGGAGCTGGCGCCCGCTGATTGACACCACCAACGATCCGATCATCGCCCAGCGCGCGCCGCAGCCGTGGCGCGGCTGGCAGCGTTCGGAGGATTATTACAACGAAGGCCTGCTGATCTGGCTCGACGTCGATCGGATCATCCGCAGCCAATCTAAAAGCAAGCGCTCGATCGACGATTTCGCCCGCGCCTTCTTCGGCGTCAACGACCGCGATTATGGCGAGCTCACCTATACGTTCGACGAAGTCGTCGCGACGCTCAACCGGGTTCAGCCCTACGATTGGGCCTCCTACCTCAATCGGCGGCTGACCGGTTACACCGAACGCGCGCCGCTCGAAGGCTTCACCGAAGGCGGCTACCGCCTGACCTACACCGACGAGCCGACCGACTGGTTCAAGTCCGGCGAAAAGAAGCGCAGCGCGGTGGACCTGAGCTATTCGGGCGGCTTCGTGGTGAGCAGCAAGGACGGGGCGGTGACCAGTGTGATTTGGGACGGCCCCGCATTCGACGGGGGCCTCACCCTTGGGTCCAAGATCGTCGCCGTGAATGGGCGCAGCTTCGACGGCGACGCGCTCAAGAACGCGATCAAGGCGGCGGCGGGGACCAAGGAGCCGGTGCGCCTGCTCGTGCAAAGCGGCGACACCTACCGCACCCTTGATCTCGACTGGCACGGCGGCCTTCGCTACCCGCGCCTCCAGGCCACCGCCGGCGGCAAGGGCACGCTCGACGCCCTGCTGACGCCGCTGCGCTGATCGACACAGGAGAGAGAACCCCATGCGCCTCGCCAGCCTGTTAGCCGCCACCGCCCTGCTGCCGCTTGGCGCCTGCTCGATGCAGCGGCCGGCGGCGATCGGCCCCGCCCCCGCCTTCAGCTCGGCAGACAGCGCCGTCGCCAACACCCAGGCCGCTCTTGCCCGGATCGATGCGGTGGAGCCGATGGTCAACGCCGTGATCGCGGTTGATCCCACCGCCATGGAGCAGGCGCGGGCGTTGGACGCAGCCCCTAGGCGCGGCCCGCTCCACGGCATGCCGATCATGATCAAGGACAATATCGAAGAGAGGGGCCCGCTCCCCACCACCGCCGGAAGCCTGGCGCTGGCCAACAACGTCACGGGCCGCGACGCGCCGCTCGTGGCCCGCCTGCGCGAGGCCGGGGCGGTGATCGTCGGCAAGACCAACCTCTCCGAATGGGCCAATATCCGCGACGACGGCTCAATCTCCGGCTGGAGCGCGGTCGGCGGTCAGACCCGCAACGCCCACGTCCTTAACCGCAATGCGTGCGGTTCCTCGACCGGCAGCGGCGTCGCCGTCGCCGCCGGCATGGTTCCGGCCGCGATCGGCACCGAGACCGACGGCTCGATCACCTGCCCGGCGTCGCTGAGCGGCATCGTCGGCTTCAAGCCCACCGTCGGCCTGGTCAGCCGCACCCACATCGTCCCGATCAGCCACAGCCAGGACACCGCCGGCCCGATGACCCGCACGGTGCGCGAGGCGGCCCTGGTCCTGTCCGCGATCGCAGGGAGCGACCCCGCCGATCCCCAGACGGCGGACGCCGACCGCTATCGCACCGATTACGCAGCCGGCCTGTCCGCCGATTCGCTGCGCGGCAAGCGCATCGGCGTGATGCGTTTCGCAAGCGGCTTCGGCACCGACGAGCGCTTCGAGGAGGCCCTCGCCATTTTGCGCTCCCAGGGCGCCATCCTGGTCGAGATCGCCAAGTTCGACCGCAAGCCCGAAATGGGCTCGGGCGAGTACAAGGTGCTGCTCACCGAACTGAAAGCGGACCTCAACGCCTACCTGGCCACCACGCCGCCGAGCGTCACCACCCGCACGCTTGCCGACGTCATTGCCTTCAACAAGGCCAATGCCGCCCGCGAAATGCCGTTGTTCGATCAGGACACGTTCGAGGAAGCGGAAGCGACCAAGGGGCTGAACGACCCCGAGTACAGGAAAGCGCGCGAAACCAGCCTTCGCCTGGCCGGGGTGGAGGGCATCGACAAGATGCTGAAGGACAATGACGTCGTCGCCCTCGTCGGCCCGACCATGCCGGCCGCCTGGCTGATCGACGCGGTGCACGGCGATTCCTACCCAGGCGGCGGCGCCGGCGGCTTCGCGGCGGTGGCCGGCTATCCCCACCTCACCGTGCCGATGGGCGCGGTGCGCGGGTTGCCGGTGGGGCTTTCGTTTATGGGGCCGAAATGGTCCGACGGCATGATCCTGTCGCTGGGCTACGCCTATGAGCAGGCCTCGATGAAGCGGGTGGAGGCACGCTTCATTTCGTCGGTGGAGGAAAGCGCGGAGGTTGCGCCCTTTCTGGCGCAGCAGCCGAGGTAAAGCGCGGGCTGGCGCGGTCCTTCGCGACGGGCCTTCGACAAGCTCAGTCCCTCCTCAGGATGAGCGGATATGATGACTTACCCATCCCGCTCATCCTGAGGAGCCGCTGAGGAGGCGAAGCCGTCTCGAAGCGGCGCCTCGAAGGATCGCCTACACCGCCGCCGTCAACCGCAGCCCCACAATGCAGCCGATCAGCGCCAGCAGCAGCAGCATGCGCACGCTGCCCGCCGGTTCGCCGAAGAACCAGATGCCGACCAGCACCGTGCCCGCCGCGCCGATCCCGCCCCATACGGCATAGGCCGTGCCCATCGGGATGGTGCGCGAGGCGAACTCCAGCAGCCCCATCGAGAGGGTCACCGAGACCAGGAAGCCGATCGTCCACGGCACGTTCCTGAACCCATCGACGAAGCGCAGGCAGGTGGTGAAGCCGACCTCGAACAGGCCGCCGATGCAGAGCAGGGCCCAGGCCATTGCGGGGTTCATGGCATTGCCTCCAGATGCGGTTCGGGTGCGTGCTTGCCGCGCGCCGCAAGAACGCAGCCGGCGACGATCAACGCCGCGCCGATCAGGGTGGACGCACCCACCTGCTCGTCGAACACGAGATAGCCGAACAAGGCGGCCCAGATGAGGGCGGTATATTCCACCGGGGCAAGCCGATGCGCCTCCGCTCGGCGATAGGCCCAGGCAAGCAGCATCAGCGACACGAGGGCGAGCACGGCGGCGAACACCAGCTCCGGCCACTCCCCTGCGGGCGGCGGCACGGCGATGAACGGCGCGGCGAGGGCAAGCACCGCCACCACCACGACATATTGGTAGAAAGCGATCTCCAGCGGCTTGGCGACCAGCGCCTGCTGCCGCATCAGGATGATGTTGTAGGCGTAGAGCAATGCCGAGGTGAGAACGGAGGCCGCGCCCCACAGGTCCCGCTCGGCATCCCCACCCGCCTGCGACAGCACGATCACCAGCACGCCGCCGAAGCCGAGCACGGAGGCGAACACCGCCGTCTTTCGCACCGGCTCTTTCAGGAACACCGCGGCGAGATAAAGCGAGATGAGCGGCGCGATAAAGGTCAGCGCCACCGCTTCGGCGAGCGGCATTCGGGCGATGCCCCAAAAGAAGGTAAT
>DASWMM010000090.1:0-3315 GCA_036399755.1 Allosphingosinicella sp. | reverse complement strand
ACCTATGGCGTGCGCCACGGCCATGCCTATCTCCTGCAGACGATGATGATCAGCGAAACCGAAATCGCCGGCCTGGTGGACGCCTTCTACGCAAAGGTGCGCGAAGACCCGCAGCTTGGATCCGTCTTCAACGCTGCGGTCGAGGACTGGCCGAAGCATCTGGTGAAGCTGCAGGCCTTCTGGTCGTCGGTGATGCTGACGACCGGGCGCTACAAGGGCAGCCCGATGGCCGCGCACGTCGCCCATCGCGGCGCCATCCGCCCCGAAATGTTCGACCGCTGGCTGGCGCTGTGGCGCGCCGCCGCCGCCGAGACGCTGGAGCCCGAAGCCGCCGCAGCCGTCACCGCCAAGGCCGAGCGCATCGCGGAGAGCCTCAAGCTAGCCCTCTATTTCCGCATCGCCCCCGAAGGGCGTGCCGCAGCCGCCTGAACAGGAGAACAGTCATGAACGCACCCCTCGTCGACCTCAGCGTCCACCACCGCCCGCACGGCCTGTCGGACCGTATCGCCTACGGCTTCACCAAGACGCTTCGTTTCTGCGCCGACACCTTCTTCGCCAAGCGCTACGGCCACCGCGCCATCGTGCTGGAGACGGTCGCCGCGGTGCCCGGCATGGTCGGGGCCACCATCAACCACCTCAAGTGCCTCCGCCGCATGTGCGACGACAAGGGCTGGATCCGCACCCTGATGGACGAGGCGGAGAATGAGCGGATGCACCTCATGACCTTCATCGAGGTCGCCAAACCCACGACCTTCGAGCGGCTCGTCGTCATCGGGGTGCAATGGGTCTTCTACCTCGCCTTCTTCGCCCTTTATCTGGTGAGCGCGCGCACCGCCCACCGCGTCGTCGGCTATTTCGAGGAGGAAGCGGTGCTGAGCTATACCCTCTACCTCCATGAGATCGACGAGGGCCGCAGCGCCAACGTCGCCGCGCCCCAGATCGCGAAGCGCTACTGGGGCCTCCCCGACGGTGCGACGCTTCGCGACGTCGTCCTGGTGGTCCGCGCAGACGAGGCCCACCACCGCGACGTCAACCACGGTTTTGCCGACGAGCTCGCCGGCCTCCCGGTCGATCCCGCCGCCATCGCCCCCTCGCCGCCGCACGAAGCCGGCATGGGCTTCGCGGCCTGATCCGATGCAGCCCTACCGCACCACCCCCGTCTTCGACGCCGACACGCTGCCCGCGGCGCTCCGGCGGGCGCACAGCACCAAGGCGGGGGTGTGGGGCATCGTCCGCCTCCTCGAAGGAAGGCTCCGGCTGACCTACGAGGAGGACGGGCGCGAATGCATCCTCTCCCCGGGCGCGCCCGGCCTCATCCTCCCCGAGCAGCCGCACCGGGTGGAGCCGCTCGGCCCCATGCGGATGCAGGTCGAATTCTACGACGCCCCGCCGCCGGGCCTCACGGCCTGATCCGCCACGGCGGGAAGCGGCGGTTCCCGCCCGCATGGTAGATGCAGATCTCGTTGCCGCACGGATCGGCGAGGCGCGCCTCCCGCCACAGCCAGGGCTGGTCCATAGGCGAGTGGAGGAGGGGGAGGCCGATCCGCGCGACGGCCGCGTTGACGTCGTCCACCTCGAAATAGACCGTGGTGCCGCTCGCCACCGCCTCCGCCGCGTGGATCGAGAAGGTTTCCCCCGACGGCGTCTCGAACCGGGCGTAGCGCGGCGGCGCGTCCACGATCAGCGTCAGCCCGAGGCGGGTGTAGAAGGCGACCGACGCCGCATAATCGGTCGTGCCCACCGTCACCTGATTAAGTCGCATCCGTCTCCACCCGGTCTCAACCCTGCAGCCGCAGCGCGACCTCGTTCATGAACCGCGCGTCGTCGCCCCTGGCCAGCCACTCCGCTTCGGCGGCGATCGCCCCCAGCATGTCGGCGAGGTCGTCGACTTCCGCCTTGGCGTAATTGCCGAGCACGTGGCCGGTCACCCGGTCCTTGTGCCCCGGATGGCCGATGCCGAGCCGCACCCGGCGGAAGGGGTTGCCGATATGGGCTTCGGTGGAGCGGAGGCCGTTATGGCCGGCGGTGCCGCCGCCGAGCTTCACCTTCACCTTGAAGGGCGCGAGGTCGAGCTCGTCGTGGAAGACGGTGACGTCGCCGGCCTCCTTCTTGAAGAAGTCCATCGCCGCGCGGATGGAGCGGCCGCTGTCGTTCATGAAGGTGGCGGGCTTGAGGAGCAGGATTCGCGCGGTGCCGATGCGGCCCTGCTGCGCCCAGCCGTTGAAGCTCTTCTTCGCCGGCTCGAAACCGTGCGTCTCGGCGATGGCGTCCACCGCCATGAAGCCGACATTGTGCCGGTGCATCGCATATTGCGCGCCCGGATTGCCGAGGCCGACCCAGATCTGCACCGGTTCAAAATTCCAATCGGACGCGTCCGGCGCGTCCAGCGGCTGGCCCGGCACCTCCACGGCCCTGGGGCCGAGGAAGGTGCCGAGCCAGCGGAAGAAGGACAATCGCCCTTATTCCTGCGTCTGCGCCGGGCTGTCCTCGTCCTCGTCGCCGGCCGTGGCTTCGGTGGCCGGGACTTCGTCCGCGGGCACATCGGCGTCGGCCGCCGCATCCTCGGCCTCCATGACGGAGCCGGACGAGGGGACGATGGTGGCGATGGTGAAGTCGCGGTCGGTGATCGCGCTCTCGACGCCCTTGGGCAGGGTCACCGCCGAGATGTGCAGCGAATCGCCGATGTTGAGGCCCTTGAGGCTGATCTCGATCTCGTCGGGGATCTCCGCCGCGTCGCAGACCAGCTCGAGCTCGTGGCGGACGGCGTTCAGCACGCCGCCGCGCTTGATGCCGCGGGACTCCTCTTCGCCGGTGAAGCGGATCGGCACGTTCACATGTACCTTCGAATGCTCGGAGATGCGCAGGAAGTCGACATGCATCGGCCGGTCGGTGACCGGGTGGAACTGGACGTCCTTGGGAAGGGTGCGGGCGGTGCCGCCGGCATGGTCGATCATCACGACCGTGTTCATGAAGTGGCCGTTGGACATCGCCTTGACGAGGGCTTTCTCCTCGAGGTGGATAGCCAGGGGCTCTTCCTTGTTGCCGTAGACGACGGCGGGGACGCGGCCTTCGCGACGCATGGCACGGGAGGCTCCCGTGCCCGCCCGTTCGCGCGTCTCGGCCGACAGCGTAAGCTGCTCGCTCATATGCATGTCTCCAATAGACTGGGGTTGTTCAAACGCCCGCGCTCACGCCTCCAGGGATGACCATGAGCGGGGAAGCGGCGCCTGTAGCCGAGGGGAGGCGGGAAGGCAAGGAGAGGCGTGCCGCCTGCAGCGTGATCGCCCCGGGCCTCTATTGGATGCGCACCGCCTT
>DASWMM010000089.1:0-5889 GCA_036399755.1 Allosphingosinicella sp. | reverse complement strand
GTCGACTTGCCCGATCCGTTCGGGCCGATGATCGCGATCTTGGCGTCCGAATAGAATTGCAGGCTGATGTTGTTGAGAATGGGCTTGGGGGCGCCCGGGAAGGTCTTGGAAAGACCCTTCATGACGAAGCTATACTGTGCGGCCATGGCGGCGCTGCTCTCCGAATATGCTGGGGAAGGACGTGGCGCCTCCCTACTGACTCGGAGCGAGAATGGCAAACCCGTCAGGCGGTTGCGAGCGCCGGCTCCGCGGCAACCGGCCGTCGCACCGTTCCGGCAAGCCGCACCAGCGCCCAGGCGGCCGCCACCATCAGGAACGGCATGGCCGGATAATGGTAGCGGATCTGCCCGGTGAAGAAGAAGGCGAGCAGGGTCGAGAATGCCGGCATGCAGAACAGGAGCCCGAGCGGCATCAGCCTCTCCTCCCGCCGGACCAGCGCCCGCGCCGCGGCCGCGAAGCAGAAGGCGGAGAGCAGCAGGATGAGGGCGTAGAAGCCCTGGTTCAGCCACTGAAGCGCGGTCAGCGCGCGGTCGTGCTCGGGATGGCTGTTCTTCAGTCCCCAGAAGCCGTCGCTGTCCTTGTGCCACAGCAAGGCCGCCTTTTTCGGGCCCATGGCGAGGTAGCGGCCGGGGTGGGCCTTGATCCAGTCGGTGGCCAGCGTTTTGAAGCGGCGGTCGAGCTCGACCTGGCGGGTGACCCGCTCGGAGAAAGGAATGCCCGCGGCGTCCCACAACGGCCCGCGCTCCCAGGCGAAATAGTCGCCGGTCGCCTGCTCGTTGGCGCCGGTGTAGAGCGATACGCCGGCGTTGGTGGAGACCAGGACGAATTCGCCGAGCACCCGCTGGTTGCGCAGGCTCCACGGCAAAACGGTGGCGGCGAGAACCAGGTGAAGAACGAGCCCGGCCTTGAGCGCATCCTTCCAGCGGAAGTCGCGGGTGACGAGCACCAGCGCGATCAGCGCGCCGGCGGGAAACAGCATGGTCTGCGGCCGCATCAGGGTGGCGAAGCCGAACAACAGGCCGGCAAGCGCCATCGGGCCGAGCCGCCCGCGCCCGCCCACCATCAGCGCAAAGCCGCCGATCGTGATGGCGGTGTAGCTCGTCTCCGACAACGTCGTTCCGGTGTAGGCGATGTGCGCCGGGTAGACGGCGTAGAGCAGCAGGCCGAGCCGCGCGGCGGCTTCCGAGCCGGTCACCTTGCGGCCGAACCACAGAACCAGCCAGAACAGCACCGCCGCCGACACCATGTTGACGATCGCCGGCGCGGCAAGCGTCTTGCCGAACAGCAGCATCGCCCCCGCAAGCAAGGCCGGGTAGCCGACCGGCCAGAAGGCGGTGGGCACGCCTTCCTCGTTATAGCCCAAACCTGACGCCATTTCGGCGGCGCGCCGGAAGTAGAAGAGGCCGTCGGAGATCGGCACCTGCGGGAAGAGCAGGATGGTCAGCAACCGGACCAGCAACCCGCCCGCGAAGATCGCCGGCACCACCCAGCGCGCCGCCGCGAACGCGCGCGCCGCGGATCCAGACGCCGGTTGCGCCGGTGCTGCCTGTGCCGTCATCGATTCCCCCTTGCGTAGCCCGCCGTGCCTAGCAGCCAGCTATTAACAAAAAACGGTGCGTCCCTTGTTGCGGCGGGGCGGTGCTGTCATGGGCTTTGGCGTCTTTCCTTCAGCCGGGTGTTTCATGCGCAAAATTCTCCTGCTCGCCTCCCTGCCGCTCCTTGCAATCGCCCTCCCCGCCGCAGCCCAAAACGGATCGGGCCAGAACGGATCGGCCCAGGCCGAACGGCTTCGCGATGCCGCGCTGAAGGACGATGTCGCCTATGATATCGTCGAAGGGCTGACCACCGAGGTCGGCCCGCGCCTTGCCGGCACCGAAGCCGAGGCCCGCGCCCGCGACTGGGGCCTGCGCCGCCTCAAGGCGCTGGGCTTTTCCAACGTCCACATCGAGACCTACCAAATGCCGGTCTGGGTGCGCGGCGAGGAGCGCGCGGAGATCGTCGCCCCCTTCCCTCAGCCCTTGGTCGTGACCGCGCTCGGCAATAGCAGCGCGACGCCGGCGCAGGGCCTTACCGCCCAGGTGGTCGGCTTCGACAGCCTTGCCGACCTCGAAGCCGCGCCCGATGCGAAGGTGCGCGGCAAGATCGTGTTCGTCAGCCACGCCATGTCGGCCACCCAGGACGGCTCCCAATACGGCTATTTCGGCGCTGCCCGCCGCAACGGGCCGTCCGTCGCAAGCCGCAAGGGCGCGGCGGGAATCGTGATCCGGTCGATCGGCACCGACTATCATCGCAACCCCCATACCGGTGTGCAGATGTGGGCGCCCGGCGTCACGCCGATCCCGGCCGGTGCGCTTACCCTGCCCGACGCCGAGCAGCTCGGGCGCATCCTGAAGCGCGGCAAGCCGGTGACCATGAAGCTCACCCTCACGCCGCGCAACATCGGCATGCAGCAGGGCGGCAACGTGATCGCCGACGTGCCGGGCACCGACAAGGACGCCGGCATGATCGTGATCGGCGGCCACCTCGACAGCTGGGACCTCGGCACGGGCGCGTTCGACGATGCTGCCGGCGTGGCGATCACCGCCGCCGCCGCCAAGCGCATCATGGACGCGGGCCGCCCGCGCCGCACCATCCGCGTCGTCTGGTTCGGCGCCGAGGAAGTCGGCGGCAACGGCAGCCAGGCCTATCGGCTCGCCCATCCCAACGACAAGGTCGTGTTCGTGTCGGAATCCGATTTCGGCGCCGACCGCGTGTGGCGGATGGACCCGGGCTTCGCGCCCGCCAATGCCGCGATCGCCGACCGGGTCGCCGCCGTTCTCGCCCCGCTCGGCATTGCGCGCAGCACCCAGCCGGCCACCGCCGGTGCCGATCTTGGCGCTTATGCGCGCGAGGGCGTCGCCGCGATCGATCTTCAACAGGATGGTACGCGCTATTTCGACTACCACCACACGCCCGACGATACGCTCGACAAGATCGATCCGGAGCAGCTTCGCCAAAATGTGGCGGCGTGGACGGCGATGCTGTCGGTGATCGCCAATGCGCGTGAGGATATCGCCCGGGGCGCGCCGAAGCCGTGAGCGGCGCCGCTTGACCTTTCCTCAGCCAGATTAGACAGTTGCGCACACAGGGGGCCCCGTTGAACCGCAGCTTTATGACTCGAAGGCGTTCCGCCGGGTTGATGCTTTCGGCGGCCGCGGTGCTGGCGCCCGCGCCCCTCCTCGCCCAGGCGGCAACGGAAGTGGTGCCGGACACGGCCGCGCAGGCGGTGACGGAGCTTGCCGAGCTTTCGATCGAGGAACTGGCGCAGATCGAAGTCCGCTCCGCCTCCAAGCAGGCGGAGCCGCTCAGCGGGGCGCCGACCTCGATCTTCGTGCTTACCGGCGACGACATCAGCCGCTCGGCCGCAACCTCTTTGCCCGAGGCGCTTCGGCTCGCGCCCAACCTGCAGGTGCAGCGGCTCGATGGGCGGCTTTATGCGGTCACCGCGCGCGGCTTCAACGGCTATGAGACGTCCAACAAGCTGCTCGTCCTGATCGACGGGCGCAGCGTCTACACGCCGCTCCAGTCCGGCGTGTTCTGGGAATTGCACCAGCCCTTGCTGGAGGACATCGGCCAGATCGAAGTGATCAGCGGGCCGGGCGGCACCCTGTTCGGCCCCAATGCGGTGAACGGCGTCATCAACATCGCAAGCAAGCCCGCCCACCAGACGCTCGGCGGGCTGGCGCGGGCAACCTATGGCGGCAATGAGCGGACCGCCGCGTTGCGCTACGGCACAACCGTCGGCGAGACCGGCGCCGTCCGGGTCTACGCCCACGGCTTCGACCGGGAGGACCTTCCCGACGGCCTCGGCCCCGACCAGGACGATCACTTCAAGGGCTGGCAGGCGGGCTTCCGAAGCGATTGGGGCGCGGGTGACAACCGGTTCACCTTCCAAGGCGATATCTTCCGCAACCAGCTCGATACCGGCGCCGGCGACGGCAATCGCGGGCACAACCTCCTTGCCCGCTGGAACCGGCAGCTTGGCGAGGCTTCGTCCTTCCAGGTCCAGGGCTATTACGACGACTTCCGCCGCCGCTTCACGCTGGTCACCGATTCGCTCGAGACGTTCGACGTCGAGGCCCAGTACAACGCCCGCTCAGGACGCCACGATCTCGTCCTCGGCGCCGGTACGCGCACCACCCGCGACGCCTTTATCAACAATTTGAACGGCTTCGTTCTCGATCCCGAGCGGCGGCGGCTTTGGGTGTTCAACGTCTTCGCGCAGGACCGCTTCGCGCTATCGCCGAAGCTCGATCTTATCGCCGGGCTGAAGCTGGAGCGCTCGTCCTTCAGCGGCGTGCAGTTCCTGCCCAACCTTCGGGTCGCCTGGCGGCCGGGCGAGCACAGCCTGCTGTGGGGCTCGGTGTCGCGGGCGGTGCGCACGCCATCGCGCATCGACCGGCAGCTCGTGTTCCTGCCGATCCTCGCCCAGGCCGACGATTTCCAGTCGGAAAAGCTGATCGCGTTCGAGGCCGGCTATCGCGGCCAGCCCACGTCATCGACATCCCTGTCGGTGTCGGTGTTCTACAACCTCTACGACGACATCCGCACCACCGAGTTCATCGGCAACCCGCTGCCGATCAGTCTGCGCAACAGCCTCAAGGGGAGCACCTACGGCGTCGAGGCCTGGGCGATCCATCAACTCACCGGCTGGTGGCGCGCGAGCCTGGGCGGCATCGCGCTGCGCAAGGATTTCAGGGTCAAGAACGGCGCGGTGGATATCGCCAGCCGCGCGTCGCTTGGCGCCGACCCCGACGTGCAGATCATCGGCCGCTCGCAGATGGACCTGCCGGGGCGGCTGCAGCTCGATCTCGAGATGCGCGGCATGGACGATCTCAACGACAGCGATGTCGGCGGCTATGTGGAGGCGGAGGCCAAGCTCAACTGGCACGCAACCGACCGGCTCGATTTCTACGTCGCCGGCAACAACCTCCTCCACGCCCGCCATGCCGAAAGCATCGATCCGTCTCGGGCCCAGCTAAGCCAGCGCAGCGTCTATGTCGGGAGCCGGGTGCGCTTCTGATGGCGAGGGCGCGCGCCTTGTTCGGCACCATCGCGCTGCTCGCTACGGCGTTGCCGTGCGGCCCCGCGCTTGCGGCCGCGCAGCCGAGCGACATGGCGGTGAAGGCCGCCTTTCTGTCCAAGTTCGGCTCCTATGTGAACTGGCCGCCTGCCGCCGCAAGCGGACCCGTCTACCTGTGCATCGTCGGCAATGATCCGTTCGGCGGCGTGATCGAGGCTGCGATCCGCGGCCAGCAAGCCGGCGGGCGGCCGCTGCAACTGCGCCGCTTCGCAGGGGCCGACGGCGCAAGCGGGTGCCACATTGCCTTCGTCCAGGGCGCCAATGCGGCGGCAACGGGCAGCATGCTCGGTTCGCTGCGCGGAAAGCCGATCCTCACCGTCACCGACGCGCGGGCCGGCGGGCAGCAGGGCATGATCCACTTCGTCCTGCAGCAGGGCCGGGTGCGGTTCCACATCGACGATGCCGCCGCGGCGCAGAGCCGGCTGCTGATCAGCTCGCGCCTGCTCAGTCTGGCGCTCAACGTCCGGCAGCGGCGCTGATGCGGCCGCTGACCCGCCTGGCACAGCGCTGGCCGAACGTGCCGATGGCGGCTGGCGTGATCGCCATGCTGCTGCTTGCCGCGGGCCTGGCCGTGATCTTCGACAACGAGTCAGGGTACCGCCGGCAGAAGATCAGCGAAATTCAGGTTCAGGCCGATATCCTCGCGGCAAGCGTCAGCGCCGCGCTCGATTTCGGCGATGCGGCGGCCGGGCAGGAGGCGGTGGATGCGCTCCGGGTCAACCCGCAGTTGATGGCTGCGGGGGTATATGGTGCGGACGGAGGGCTTT
>DASWMM010000088.1:0-3049 GCA_036399755.1 Allosphingosinicella sp. | reverse complement strand
CACCCTTGCCTCGATCGCCCTTGTCGGGGTGCGCGGGCTGAACCTCGGCGTCGATTTCGTCGGGGGCCAGATGATCCGGGTCAACTTCGAACAAAAGGCGCCGGTTGAAGAAGTCCGCACCATCGTCGAGGGCCTCAACATGGGCGATGCGAGCATCCAGGAGTTCGGCAATCCGCAGACCCTGTCGATCCGCATGGGCCTTCCCGAGGGCGACGAGCAGGCGGCGGTCACCGCGGCGTCGCGCGTACGCAACGCGATCACCGCCAAATATCCCAAGGCCCAGTTCGCCGTCGACAGCGTGTCCGGCAAAGTCTCCAACGAACTCTACCGCGCCGGCTCCATTTCCATCGCGCTGGCAATGCTCGGCATTGCGATCTTTATCTGGATCCGCTTCGAATGGCAGTTCGGCGTCGGCGCGCTCGTCACGCTGTTCCACGACGTCTGCATGACGGTGGGCTTCTTTTCGCTCACCCAGCTCGAATTCAATCTAAACGTCGTCGCCGCCATCCTCACCATCGTCGGCTATTCGCTCAACGACACGGTGGTGATCTACGACCGTATCCGCGAGAATCTGCGAAAATACCGCAGAATGGACATCGTGCCGCTGCTCAACCTTTCGCTTAACGAGACGCTGTCGCGCACCATGGTGACCTCATTGTCGATCATGTTCGCGCTGCTTGCGCTGCTGTTGATCGGCCCTGAAGTGATCTTCGGCCTTACCGCCGCCATCCTGCTCGGCATCTTCGTCGGCACCTATTCCTCGATCTACATCTCCTCGCCGATCCTGGTGTGGCTGGGCGTGAGCGGCGAAAGCTTCGTCTCCAAGACCGCCGGTCCGACCGGCGGCGAGCGGGTGACGAGTCACAACGAAGGCTATTGAGGTGCCGCGCCCGACCCCGGAGGACCTGCCCCCCGGGCCGCTCGTCCAGGGGTTCCGCGAAGGCGGTTTCGCGGTCGATGGCCGGATCTACCGCGGGCTTTTTCTGACGCCCGAGCGTGCCGCCGAGTGGGTTGCGCCGGAGACTTCCGCCGCACTCACCGTCGAGGATGTCGAGCAGGTCCTGTCGCTCACGCCGCCGCCCGAATTCCTGATCCTCGGCACCGGCCGCGGCACGATCTTTCCGCCCCGCGCCTTTATCCGCGCGGTGGAAGCGCGGGGACTCGGCGTCGAGGTCATGGACAGCCGCGCCGCCGCCCGCACCTGGGGGTTATTGCGGGGCGAGGAACGCTGGATCGCCGCGGCCTTGATGCCTTTGAGCTGAGGGTTATCTGTAGTTCGGTGCAGCGCCCCTCGACTTCGCTCGGGACGAACGAGGTTGGTGAATAAAGGTCCGAACGGCTTCTACAGAAACGTTCGTCCCGAGCGAAGTCGAGGGCGCGCACCCGCAGCCTAAGAGCCCCCAACCGCCCCCAAATGCGCCCGAAGCTCGGCCGCATTCCGCTCCCAACTGAACCGCTTCGCATACGCACGTACCGCCTCGGCCGGGGCAAGGGCCTCAAGCACACTCCGCACCCCAGCCGCAATCGCGCCGGCCTCCCGCGCCACCAGCTGCCCCGCCTCGGGCCCGCGCACCACCTCGCGCGCGCCGCCGACATCGGTGATCACCAGCGGAGTCCCGCAGGCCAGCGCCTCCACCCACACATTGGCAAGGCCCTCCCGCTCGGACGGAAGCACCATCGCGTCCGCCGCCGCCAGCAGCCCCGGCAGCTCGCCATGCGGCCGGTTGCCGAGGAACCGCACCCGAGCACCCATAGGCGCCGCAAGCGCCTCCAGCCGCGCCCGCTCGGGCCCGTCTCCGACCAGGATCAGCGTCACCCCGGGCAATTGCTTCAAAGCCTCGACCACCAGCGCCTGCCCCTTGAGCGGGATCAAGGCCCCGGCGCTGACCAGCAGCGGCCCCTCGACACTCAGAGCCGCCTTCGCCGCAGCCCGCTCCACCGGCCGGAACCGCTCTAGATCGACGCCGGTATAATGAACGGCGATCTTCTCGCCGGGCATGCCGAGTTCCACCATGCTCCCCTTCAGCGCCGCGCTCACCGCCAGCAGCCCGCCGGCCTCGCCCGCGGCCTCCACCATCTGCGCGCGCACCCCCGCCAATTCGCCCCAATGGTGAATGTCGCTGCCCCGCGCCTTGACGGAGAAGGGCACCCCCAGCGCCCGCGACAGGTGCATCGCCGCCACCCCGTCCGGCCAGAAGAATTCGGCATCGATCACGTCAAAGGGAAAGGGCTCCCCGAACCCGCGCAAGAAGGGGAGCCAGGCCGCCGCCAACGCCTTGCCGGCACCGGCGGGAAAGCGCGGCACCGTTCGAAACGGCAGCCGGTGCACGAACACGCCGTTGCGGATTCCGCTCTCCTGCCGCCGCCGCGCGCGGTAATGCGGGTGCAGCGACAGGGGCCAGGGCGGCAGGCCGACCCCGCTCGCCACCTCAACGGTTACATCCTCCAGCCCGGCAAGCGCCTGCGTCTGCCGCTCAACGAAGCCGCCGAATGTCGGCCGCCCCGCATCGGGGTAAAGCGTGGAAAGGGTAAGGACGCGCAGCATGGCAGGGTCAGCTCTAGCGGCGAACCATTAAACCGGCGTTCATCGCGCCTGCGCTTCAAAGCGCCTATCCTGCTTGGCCTCCGCCAAAGCCTCCGCTAAGAAGCCCGTCATGCCCCGCATTTCCACACGCCCCGTCGCCGCCGCTTTGGTTCTCGCGCTCCTTCTGCCGCTCGCCGCCTGCGCAAGCGGCGGCAAGACGACCAGGGCCGACACCTCCTATGTCGCCCGCGACGTCAACACGCTCTACAGCCTGGCCAAGCGCCGGCTCGACCAGAACCGGTATCTGGAAGCCGCGGTGATCTTCGACGAGGTCGAGCGCCAGCATCCCTATTCGGTCTGGGCCCGCCGCGCCCAGCTGATGAGCGCGTTCAGCTATTACGCGGCCAAGGATTATACCAAGTCGACGGAAAGCGCCCGCCGCTTCCTCGCCATCCACCCCGGCAACCGCGACGCGCCCTACGCGCACTACCTCATCGCGCTCAATTATTACGAGCAGATCGAGGA
>DASWMM010000087.1:0-1917 GCA_036399755.1 Allosphingosinicella sp. | reverse complement strand
CCCGCCATCGTCCTCGTCCGCCCGCAGCTTGGCGAGAATATCGGCAAAGCGGCGCGTGCCATGCTGAACTTCGGGCTTACCGATCTGCGCCTGGTGTCGCCGCGGGACGGGTGGCCCAACCCTGCGGCGGGGCCGGCTGCTTCGGGGGCGGATATTGTTCTTCAGCAGGCGCGGGTATTCGACAGCGTTGCGGAGGCGGTGGCGGATTGTGCGCATGTTTATGCGACCACGGTGCGCAAGCGTGGGCTGGTGGTGCCGGTGGTGACTCCGGAGGAGGCGGCGCGGGAGATCAGGGGGTTGCCGGAGCCTTGCGCGATCCTGTTCGGGGCCGAGCGATCGGGGCTGGAGACGGATGAAGTCGCCATCGCCGAGAAGATCCTGACGGTGCCGATCAATCCGGAGTTCCGCTCGCTGAACCTTGCCCAGGCGGTGATACTGGTGGCGTATGAATGGTCGAAGCAGGGCAATGTCGTCATGCCCACCGTAGGCGAAACGGACGAACCGCGGGCGGCGCATGCCCACCTTGAAGGGCTGATCGGGCAGGTCAACGAGGCGCTGGACGAGGTCGGCTATTTCTTTCCGGCGGACCGGACGCAGACCACGCTGCACAACATTCGCACCATCCTGACCAAGCCGGGCTGGTCGATGCGGGAAATCCAGGCGCTTCGCGGCATGATCCGCGCCATCACCCACCCGCGTCAGCGCGGGCGTTCGTCGAACCTGTCGAATTCGTAGGCGATCGAGGCTTCCACCAGCCGATCGTAGAGGTCGGCCGCCACCCCGGCCGGCACGCCTGCCTCGGCGGCGTGGCTCGCGACGTTGGCGAGCACCTGCGCCTTGCGCGTCTCGTCCCGAACCGCTTCGCGCTCCGGCTTGATCCGGGCGGCGGCGTCCATGTAGCGGAAGCGTTCGCCGATCAAGGCGACGATCCGGGCGTCGAGCGCGTCCACGCCCTGCCGCACCTCGGCCATGGTCCGGCACTTGGCCGGGTCTACCCTCTCGCTGGTCATGGCTGCCTCTTTAGCGGCGGGAGAGACGCTGTCGAGATTGACTTCTTGCTCGCCAGCCGCCATGTGGCGCCCTTCGCAATTGGCCCCGCACTCCGGTGAAGCGGTGGCCGCGCTCGACTTAGTCTCGGGCGGTGCGGTTCCGGAAGCCTGTATAACCAAGCGAATTGGACACGACATGAGCAAGCGCAAAAGCGCCAAGTATAAACTCGACCGGCGGATGGGCGAAAACGTCTTCGGCCGCCCGAAGAGCCCCGTCAACAAGCGCGAATACGGCCCAGGCCAGCACGGCCAGCGCCGCAAGAGCAAGGTGTCGGACTTCGGCATCCAGCTTCGCGCCAAGCAGAAGCTCAAGGGCTATTACGGCGACGTCACCGAAAAGCAGTTCAAGCGCACCTACACCGAAGCCGCCCGCATCAAGGGCGACACCGGCCAGAACCTGATCGGCCTGCTTGAGCGCCGTCTCGACATGATCGTCTACCGCGCCAAGTTCGCGCCGACGATCTGGTCGGCCCGCCAGATGGTCAGCCACGGCCATGTCCGCGTCAACGGCGTGAAGTGCAACATCGCATCGCGCCGCGTGAACGTCGGTGAAGTGATCGAGCTCGGCCCCAAGGCGCAGGAGATGGCTTTGGTCATGGAAGCGCAGAGCCTCGCCGAGCGCGACATCCCCGATTATGTGGTTCCGGACGGCGCCGCCAAGGCGACCTTCAACCGCGTTCCGACGCTGGACGAGGTCCCTTATCCGGTCCGCATGGAGCCGAACCTGGTCGTCGAGTTCTACTCGCGCTAAGCTTCGGCCTTCGAACAGAAAAAGAGGGCGGTCCTTCGGGGCCGCCCTTTTTTTTATCCTCCGCCAGCAGAGCTGGGGGAGGAGCTTCAGTCCGCCTTACTTGATGCCGAGGCTCGT
>DASWMM010000086.1:0-3659 GCA_036399755.1 Allosphingosinicella sp. | reverse complement strand
GTCATCAACACCGTCACCGCGACCCACAATGCGCCGCTTGCATAGACTTCGAACTTCTTCACCGCCTGGCTCCTTTTCAAAACAAGCTTTCCTGTTGAGGAGCATTCAGCATCAGCCATGCCAGACCGCAGGAACGGCAGTTTACCGCGCCTTTCGAGAGCCGCGCCGGCACACGCGCTTGTTCGTTTCCGCACAGCAACGACCCTGTCCGCTTAGCCTTGTGTCCGCTTGCGGACGGCCGTGGCATGAATATTGTTTGTCCGGTTCCGATCAGCTTGTAGGAAAGGAAGCGTGGTGCGGGAGGGGAAGATATTCGGCCGCTGCGTCGTGGTCGACGACGATCCGGACATTCTGTTGTCCGCGCGCCTGCTGCTGCGCGACCTGTTCAACGAAGTCGCGACCTTCGAAGCGCCCGCCGACGCGATGCCGTCGCTGGTGACGGAGGGCGCCGACGTGATCCTGCTCGACGCCAATTTCGGCCGCGGCGCGACCAACGCCGCCGAGGGCTTTCATTGGCTCGGCGAGTATCTCAAGCACGATCCGCAGGCGGTGGTGGTGATGATCACCGCCCATGGCGGCGTCAACATCGCGGTTGAGGCGATGAAGCGCGGCGCAACCGACTTCGTCTCCAAGCCCTGGTCGAACGAGCGGCTGCTCGCCACCGTCCGCACCGCCGCCTCGCTGCGCACCTCGCGCCAGGCGGTCGCTACCGAGCGCAAGCGCGCCGTCGCCATAGCAGCACCCGCGGCCGGTGCGGAAACGCCCTTGCTCGGCACCTCGGCGGCGATGCGCCGCGTCTACCAGCTCATCGAGAAGGCGGGGCCGACCGAGGCCAACGTCCTCATTCTCGGCGAAAACGGCACCGGCAAGGAGCTGGTCGCCCGCGAGCTCCACCGCCGCTCCCGCCGAGCAGACCACGTCATGGTCTCCGTCGATCTCGGCGCGGTTGCCGAGAACCTGTTCGATTCCGAGCTGTTCGGCCATGTGAAGGGGGCCTTCACCGACGCGCGCGGCGACCGCGTCGGCCGCCTCCAGGCGGCGGACGGCGGCACGCTGTTCCTCGACGAGGTCGGCAACCTTCCCCTCCACCTCCAGCCCAAGCTGCTCACCGCGCTTGAGCAGCGCCGCATCGTGCCCGTCGGCGCCAACAAGCCGGTCGGCATCGACGTCCGGGTGATCGCCGCAACCAACCTCCCCCCCGAACGCCTCGCCGACGAAGGCCTGTTCCGCCAGGACCTGCTCTTCCGCCTCAACACGGTGGAGATCGAGCTGCCGCCCTTGCGGGAGCGCCGCGAAGACATCCCTGTCCTGATCGACCATTATGTCGGCCTTTATTCCAAGAAGTACGGCAAACCGGCGCGCCGAATTCCCGCCGAGGTGATGGCGGCGCTTGAAGGTTATGACTGGCCGGGCAACGTCCGCGCCCTCCGTCACGCCAGCGAGCGCGCTGTCATCCTTGCCGCCGACAACGCCTTTACCGCCGACGATTTCTCGCTGTCCCGCGGTGGCCCTCCGCGCGCGATGACCCCGCCGCCGCCCGCCAACGCCGCTGCCGACGATCTCAACCTCGAGCGCGCCGAAAAGCAGATGGTCGAGCAGGCGCTGAAGAAGCACGCCTACAACATTTCGCTCGCCGCCTCGGAGCTCGGCCTCACCCGCGCGTCGCTCTACCGCCGCATGGACAAGCATGGCCTGTAGCGCGGCCATCGCGGCGGCCGGCTAAGTGCGCTTCCGCGCCCGCTTCGTCGCCGGCTTGGGCTGGAGGGCGGGGGCGATGCTGCTCACCGCCTTCGCCTTCGCCGCCTCGGTCGCAACCCACGGCCTCGGCGCCGCCCGCCTGCTCGCCTTCATTCTCTTCGTCTGGGCGGTGGCCGAGCTGTGGCGCTACATCCAGCGCACCAATTTCGAGCTTGCCCGCTATCTCGAAGCGGTGCGCCTCGGCGACCTCTCGCAAAGCTTCTCGCAACGCAGCGGCGGCAGCGGCTTCAGCGAGATCGGCGAAGCGCTTGAACACGGCATCCGCAAGCTTCGAGACGAGCGCCATCGCCTGTCCGACGCCAACCGCTTCTACGAAGCCGTGCTCGACGACGCGCCCACCCCTCTCCTCACCGTCGACAGCGAAGGCCGGGTCGAGCTTGCCAACAAGGCCGCCCGCCGCCTTTTCACCCGCCACACCGGCGTCCGCATCGACGATTACCGGACCTATGGGGAGACGTTCGCAAGCACCCTCGCCGAGGATGGCGTCGGGCGGCCGAAGCTTGTGCCGCTGATGATCGACGCGGTGCCGCAAAGCACAATGGTCAGCGCCGCCTCCGTCCACCGCTTGGGCGGCACCGTCAAGGTCGTCGCGGTGCAGCCGATCCAGGGTGAGCTGAACGCCGTCGAGATCGCCGCCCAGTCGGATCTGGTGCGCGTCCTCACTCATGAAATCATGAACTCGATGACGCCCGTCACCTCCTTGGCCCGCACCGCCGCGGACCTGATGAAGGACGTCGACAAGGGCGCCGACCCGGACATCGCCGACGCCCGCGCCGCGGTCGAAACCCTCGCCCGCCGCGCCGACGGGGTAATGCACTTCGTTGAAAGCTACCGCCAGATCAGCCGCACCCCGGAGGTCCGCCGCCGAATCTTCGAAGTCGCGCCCTGGGCGGCGGAGCTGAAGAGCCTGTTCCAGGCGGGCGACACCCCTGCCGGCGTCGCGCTCACCTGCACGGTCTCGCCCGAAACGCTGACGGTCGATGTCGATCCCGACTTGATGGCGCAGGTCCTGATCAACCTGCTGCGTAACGCCGCCGAAGCGGCCGCCAGCCACGCCGAAGCGCCCGCCGTGTCCCTCGGTTTCTCGCTGATCCCCGGCGGCCGTGTGCAGATCGAAGTGGCGGACAACGGCCCCGGCGTTCCGGAATCCCTGCGTCAGGACGTGTTCCTGCCCTTCTTCACCACCAAGGCGAAAGGCACCGGCGTCGGCCTCAGCCTTGCGCGGCAAGTGGTGCTCGCCCATCGCGGCTCGATCGGGCTTGGCGAGGGCGACGGCGGCGGCGCCCTGTTCCGGATCATCGTGTAGGCCGCCTCAGCGCCCCGGAAAGGGTTCCTCGGCAAGCGCCTCGGCCGGCACCTCGTCGGCAAGGGTAAGGCCATCCAGGATCCGGGCGGTCTCGTCGCGCACCATCAGCATCACCCGGTGGAGGCGGCATTTATCCTCGGTGATGCAGTTCTTGCACTTTTCATAGGCGAAGCGGCTCGCGCAGGGCAGAAGCCCGAGCGACCCGCGGGTCAGCCGAACGATGCTGCCATAGCTGACCTCGGAAGGGGGCTTGGCGAGCCAATAGCCGCCGTCGCGCCCGCGCCGGCTCGCCACCAGCCCTTCGCGGATCATCTGCGACAGCATCACCGTCAGGAATTTGGGCGGAATACATTGCCGTTCGGCGATTTCGCTGAGCTGCACCGGCCCCTCGCCGAAGCGATCGGCAAGGTGGAGCAGCGCGCGAATTGTATACCGCGTGCGTTGAGAAAGCATGGCCGCCTCATGAACCCACATGCGTTCAATAGCAACTCGCGCGGATTCGAGGCTGGGCCGTCCACCGCCGGCTTGCGCCCTCCGGCTCCCGACACACGAACGGCGGCGGATCGCTCCGCCGCCGCTGTTTTAGCATGTGCCC
>DASWMM010000085.1:0-4370 GCA_036399755.1 Allosphingosinicella sp. | reverse complement strand
TGCGGGTGCCAAGGAAATCGCCAAGCTGCTTGAGCAATTCCTCGGCAAGGACGTGGTCGCCGGTGCCGACGAGGCGCGCAACCAAGTCGTCATCGTCGGCACAGGCGAGGAGCGCCAGGCGGCCCGCACGCTGATCGCGCGCTTCGACGTCGATGCGCTGTCGAACATGAACTTCGAGCTGATCCGCCTCGAGAGCGTCGATGCGGACACCGTTGCGGAGGAGCTCGAGCGGGTGTTCCAGCCGCCGTTCGACATCATCGGCACCCGGGTGAGGCTGGTGCCGCTGCCTCGGCTGCGCTCCTTGTTGCTGGTCGCGGCCGAGCGCGCCGACATCGACCGGGTCGAGCCCTGGGTCCGGCGGCTGGACGCCGGCGGTTCGGGCAAGCGCAAGCTCTACAGCTATGCGGTGCAGAACGGCCGGGCGCGCGACATCGCGGCGTCCCTGCAGCTCGTTTTGGGCATGGCCGCGCCAGCAGCGGACCCGGGCGGCCGCACCCAGCGGGCGGCGCCCAATGTGGTGCGCGACGCGGAAGCCGCGCCCGACGAGGTAATCGCGCCGCAGACTCCGATCCCGGGCAACGAATCGCCGGTGTTCGGCGCCGCCGCGTCCGGGCCGCGCATCGTGCCCAATGAGGAGAACAACTCTCTGCTTCTTTACGCCACCGGCGAGGAATATGAGTTCATCCGCGAAGCGCTCGACAAGCTCGACCAGCCGGTGGCGCAGGTGCTGATCGAAGCAACGCTCGCCGAGGTGACGCTGACCAACGACCTGCGCTACGGGATCAACTTCCGGGCGCTTAGCGGCGATGCCAGCTTCGCCAACAGCGGCACGGGCAGCGGCGTTCCGGCCTCGATCTTTCCGGGCTTCTCCGTGTCCCTGCTCGGCTCCAGCGCCCAGGCGGTGCTGAACACCCTGCAATCGAAAACCAACGTCCGCGTCCTTTCAGCGCCCAAGCTGATGGTGCTCAACAACCAGACGGCGACGCTTCAGGTCGGCGACCAGGTGCCGATCATCACCCAGCAGGCGCAAAGCGTCTCCGCGGCCGGTGCGCCGATCGTCAACACCGTGGAACTGCGCGACACCGGCGTGATCCTCAAGGTAACGCCGCGGGTGAACGACAGCGGCACCATCATTCTCGACATCGCCCAGGAAGTCTCGGACGTGTCGCAGACGACCAGCTCCGGCATTAATTCGCCGACCATTCAGCAGCGGCGGATCGCGTCCACCGTCGCCACCCGATCAGGGCAGATGATCGCGCTTGGCGGCCTTATTCGCGACAGCGTCACCAAGACCAAGTCGGGCATCCCGCTGCTTAGCCAGATTCCGATCATCGGCGGCGCCTTTGGTTCGCACGGCAATGTCGGCACCCGCACGGAACTCATCATCCTTATCACGCCCACCGTGGTGCGTTCGCCCGGAGAGGTCGGGGAAGTGGTCGATGCGCTGATCGAGGGGCTCGACCGGACGCGGCCACTGGTCGAAAAAGCGCGGCGGGAGCAGGTTGGTGGCAATCTCCCGAAACAGCGATAACGGGTTTGTCCTGATCGGCGTGATCTGGCTGCTGGTGCTTGCCGGCGCGGTCGGCGCCGCTTTGTTGCTGCGCAGCCTGGGCGAAGCGCGCAACGCCGCCGCCGAAAGCCGCGCCTTTTCCAGCCGCATGGCGCTCGACGGGGCGGCGGAGGCGGCCTTCGCCTCCCTGCTGTTTTACGGCCCGCGCAGCACTCTGGGCAGCGGCGGCGGAAGAGTGGCGATCGGCGCAACGCAGGTAGAGCTCGGCATCACCAGCGAGGCGCTGCGGTTCGATCTCAACGAAGCCGATCCTCAATTAGTCGACCGGGTGCTGCAAGGGCTTAAGCTCCCCCCGGCCGAGCGCAACCGGATCGTCACTGCGGTGGCGCAGGCGCGCAGCGTAAACCACCGCATGACGTCGCAAGCGGAACTCCGGCGCCTCCTGGGACCGGAAGCGGCGGGCCTCGAGGATGTCTTCACGCTCTACTCCGGCCTGAAGCAGCCGGCGACGGCAGAACTGCCCGAAACCCTCGCGCGGCGCCTGGCTTCACCGGATCGCGCGGCGGAGCCGGTGGAGATCAGAGGCGGCACCCCGCTGCGCATCGAGGCCCGCCTCGCGGGCGGGCCGCGGCTGACGGCAGTCGCGCGCCTCACCGGGCAGCAGGGCGATCCGGTTGCCGTGCAACGCTGGGAACATCGCTGATGGGACCCGATGCGCGGGCCCGGCGTTCCCTCCTAAACGCACAGAAACGGAGCCCCACATGCTGAACCGCCCGGTACCCGACGTGATCTTCAAAACCCGCGTACGCGACGAGAGCATCGGCGGCGACAATCCGTTCCGGTGGGAGGATCTCCCCAGCAGGCGCGTCTTCGAAGGCAAGCGGGTTGTGCTGTTCAGCCTGCCGGGGGCGTTCACCCCCACCTGCACAACGGAGCAATGCCCGGCATTCGAGCTGCTCTATCCGCAATTGCGGACGGCGGGGGCGGACGAGGTGTATTGCATCTCGGTCAACGACGCCTTCGTGATGTACCAATGGGGCAAGCACCTCGGCATCAAGTCGCTCGAGCTGCTGCCCGATGGCTCCGGCGACTTCACGCGCCGCATGGGCATGCTCGTCAAGAAGGATCATCTCGGCTTCGGCCAGCGATCCTGGCGCTACGCGGCCGTTGTCGACGACGGCGTGATCAGCGCCTGGTTCGAGGAGCCGGGGATCAACGACGAGGGTGCGGACGACGACCCCTATGGCGAGAGCGCGCCCGACCGGGTTCTGGAATGGTTGCAGGCCAACCCGCCCCAACAGGGTTGAGGCGGGTCGCTTCAGTGGCAGCCGGTCAGGCGGCGCCTATTTCTGGAAAGCCGCGGCGATCTGCAGCTCCACCTCGTCGCCGACCATGGGAATCCCGAAGCCGAGGCCGAATTCGCTGCGCCGGATCTTGCCGGTCGCCTTGAAGCCGAGATTCTCCTTGCCGCCCATTTCGGCGGGAGCCTTGCCGGCGCCGTAGAAAGTTGCATCGAGAGTGACGGGCCGGACTACGCCGTTGAGCGTCAGGTTGCCGGTGATCTTCGCCTTTTGGCCCTTGGCCACGACCGAAGTGGATACGAAGCGCGCATCCGAGGCATTGGCGCCGAAGAAGTCCGGCTTGCCACCGTCCTTGCCCGCCCGGAGGAGGTGCTGGGTGAGGCCGGCGCTGGCCGTCACCACCTTCGACACCGGGATCGTGACGTCGACCTTCGCGGCATTCGGGTTCTTGGGGTTCAAGGTCAACGTGCCGGTCACGTCACCGAAAATGCCGGAATATGGCGAGAAGCCGAGGTGATCGAGGGTCCAGATGACCAGAGTATGGTTGGGATCGAGGGTGTAGGTCCCGGCGGTTACAGCCGCGGGGTTCCTCGATCCCGGGGCGGAGACCGGTGCCTGGGCAACCGCAACGGTTGAAGCGGCGGCGAGCAGAACTGCATAAAGGACGCGCATCTTTGAACTCCGATTTTTGTTGCCGGTAGCAGACCACATCGCCCGCGGCCTTGAAAGCCGCCTTTTGCGAAACACGGCGTTGCGGCGGACGCACCCCCTCTCCCCCCGCAGCATGCACCGCACCGCGCCGGGCGATGTAGCCGTTATGCAACTCCTGTCGGCTCCGGCCGTTAGGCTTTTCACCGGGGCCAGTGCCTTTGTCCCATGGAGAGTGTTCATGCGTAAATTGATTTTGGCCGCCACCATGGCGGCGTCCGCAATGCCGATTGCGTTTTCCGCCCCTACGATTGCGCAGGGCCGCGAAACCCGGCAGGAGCAGCGCGAGTGCCAGCGGGAGCTTCGCAACGCCGACAGCCGCCGCGAATATCGTCGGGAAAGCCGCGAATGCCGCCGCGAAGTGCGCAAGGCCGAGCGCCGCGACTGGCGCCAGTTCCGCCGCTACGACCATAACCGCTTCGAGAACGGCGCCACCGCTTATTATGCCGACGATTATTACCGCGACGGCCGCTATTATTCCGAGCGCCGCCTGAGCCGCAACGACCGGGTCTATCGTGGCCGCGACGGCCGCTATTACTGCCGCCGCACCGATGGCACGACGGGCTTGATCGTCGGCGGCGCGGTGGGCGCGCTGCTCGGCAACGCCATCGACGGCGGCCGCTCAAGCCTGCTTGGCACGCTGATCGGCGCGGGCGCCGGTGCGGCGCTTGGCCGCGAAATCCAGCGCGGAAGCGTTCGCTGCCGCTAAAGTTGGCAGGGGTGGGGGCAGCATTGGTGCTGTCCCCATCTTCCGCTCAGGCTCGCTCCACCCACGGCTGGACGTTCGATCGCACTCAAACGGCTGATCCCGGCGCCTTGCGCGCGCTGATGATCGGATTGCGCAAGAACGA
>DASWMM010000084.1:0-4513 GCA_036399755.1 Allosphingosinicella sp. | reverse complement strand
CCGCGGCCAGGCCTACGGTGAGCGTATACATGTCGCTGCGCGTCGCCGAAATGAGCGGCCACCAATAGGAATTCCAAGTGCCGAGGAAAGTGAACACGCCAAGCGTCGCCTGGGCGGGGAGGGTGAGCGGCAGGATCACCTTCCAGAACAAGGTGAAACGCGATGCCCCGTCCAGCATCGCCGCCTCGTCCAGCTCCTTGGGAATGGCGCGCATATATTGCGTCATGAAGAACACGCCGAACGGTCCGGCCAGCCCCGGCAGGATCAGCCCCGGGTAGCTGTTGTGCAGATGAAGCGCGGCAAAGAGCTGGTGCTGCGGGAGGATCACCGCCTGCTCGGGAATGGCGAGGCCGAGCAGCACGAACATGAAGAGCGTGCGGCGGAACGGAAATTCCAGCCGTGCGAAGCCGTAGCCGGCAAGGCTGCACAAGGCGAGCACGCCGATCGTGGTTCCGATGGAGACGATCGCCGAGTTGATCAGCCAGCGAAACACCTGGTTGCCCTGCAGGATCGAACGGTAGTTCTCGAGCGTGTAGGGTGGCGACAGAGCCGCGCCGCTGTTGCCGATCAGCGCCTCGTTCTCCTTGAGCGACAGCAGCAGCGTCCACACCAACGGCGCAAGCATCACGAACGCGGCGAGCAGGATCGCAACCCAGACCAAAGGCGATCGTCCGGTGCGGCTCGGCTCAGCGGCCATTCTTGCCCTCCGAGTCCCGCATGGTGGTGACATATTGGGTCAGCGTCAGAAGCACGATCAGCAGGAACAGGACCTCCGCCGCGGCGGTGGCATAGCCGAGCTCCCAGCGCGCAAAGGCGCTTTCGAAGATGAACAGCACCATGGTGCGCGTCGAGCCGCCCGGCCCGCCGCCGGTGAGCAATTGCGCCTGGCCGAAGATCTGAAGCTGCGCCGCGGTCTGCAGCATGATCACCAGCACCACGGTGCGCTTGAGCGCAGGCAGGGTAACGCGCCGCAAGGTCGTCCACCGGCTTGCGCGGTCCAGTGCCGCGGCTTCGTAGACATCGCCCGGGATCTGCTGAAGCCCGGCAAGGAACAGCATCATCGGCAACCCGATCGACCACCAAATGGTGGTGATGGCGAGCGCCCAAAGCGACCAGGTCGGGTGGCTGAGGAACGGGATCGGCTCCGCGCCCAGCGCCTGCGCCGCCTCGCCCAGCAGGCCCGCATCCGGCGCAAGCACGAAGCGCCAGATCAGGGTGACGATGGTGACCGACAGCACCGATGACGAGAAGAACACGCCCCGGAAAAATGCCGCGCCCCGCGTGGCGCGGTTTAGCGCCAAAGCCAGCCCAAGCGCTGCCACCGTCAGGATCGGCACGATCATTAGCGCCAGCGCGAAGGTCGCGAGGATCGCGCGCAGGAAGGTCTCGTCGGCGAACAGCCGGGCATAATTGTCGAAGCCGATAAAGCGCCCGCCGCCGAACAGGTCGACGCGCTGGAAGCTCAGCATCATGCCGCGCAGCAGGGGGTAGATCAGGATAACCAGATAAGCGGTCAGGAACGGCAGAACGAAGAGCATCCCGCTCCAGTTTTTCCGCTCCGCCCGTGCCGTCATGCGGTTGCGGCCTCGGCATGGTGGCCGTTGCCCTCGCCGTCGAACAGGTGCGCCGCCGCTCCGTCGATGCGCAGGTTCACCGTGTCGCCGACCTGTACTGTGCTTGCCCCCGGGCCTTCGCCGGTAACCGCCTGGCCGTCCTGAAGGTGCGCGTAGAGCAGGGTGCGGTCGCCGAGCCGCTCCACCAGATCGACCTTAGCGGACGTGCCGCCGTCCGGCGTCACCTTGACGCTTTCCGGGCGGAGCCCAAGCTCCAGCGCACCGCCACCCGGAAGCCCGGCGCGCGGCACCCGCGTCTCAACCAGCGTCCCGTCGCCGAGCCGCACCGACGCATAGGCACCGGCGCCATCCAACAAAGTCGCCGGCAACAACGTCATCGCCGGCGAGCCCACGAACCGCGCAACGAACGTATTCGCCGGCCGGCTGTAAATCTCCATCGGCGGGCCGACCTGCTGGATGCGCATGTCGTTCATCACCACGATCCGGTCGGCCAGCGTCATCGCCTCGGCCTGGTCGTGGGTGACCATGATCACCGCCGCGTCGACCCGCTGTCGCAATTGCGCGAGCTCGATCCGCGTGCGCATCCGCAAAGCCGCGTCGAGGTTGGACAAGGGTTCGTCGAGCAGGAAGAGGCGGGGATGCTTGACGATGGCGCGGCCGATGGCGACGCGCTGGCGCTGGCCGCCGGACATCTGCCCCGGTTTCTTGTCGAGCTGGCTCTCGATCTCGAGGATCCGCGCCGCTTCCGCGATGCGCGTCTCGATCTCCTCCCTCGGCACCTTCATGTTCTTGAGGCCGAAGGCCATGTT
Source organism: Allosphingosinicella sp. (assembly GCA_036399755.1). Classification (GTDB taxonomy): domain Bacteria; phylum Pseudomonadota; class Alphaproteobacteria; order Sphingomonadales; family Sphingomonadaceae; genus Allosphingosinicella. The sequence goes on along the minus strand of DASWMM010000084.1, from coordinate 2,130 downwards.
CTCGCGCACCGTCATGTGCGGGTAGAGGGCGTAATGCTGGAAGACCATGGCGACGCCGCGGTCGCCCGGTGGCAGATTGTCGATCCGCTCGCCCTCCAGCCGCACTTCGCCGCTGTCCAGCGTCTCGAGGCCGGCGACGATCCTCAGGAGGGTGGACTTGCCCGATCCGGACGGACCCAGGAAGGCGATGAACTCGCGCGGCTCCATCGTCAGCGAGACGCCGTCGAGGACGGTTACCGCGCCATAGCTCTTGCGGATGTCGGTAAGTTCAAGGCTCGCCAAGGAAACTCCCCCTTGAGACGGGCGCGACTGTTCACCAAGGCGCAGGCGCCGTCAATGGCCTGCGGGAGGCGCTTCTCCGCCGACCCGGCTGCCGTCCGCCCCAACCGGCTCGGGCTCGGCGGGATGGTGGCGGTTGTAGCGGGCCGACGTCCACAAGGAGAGGCCGATCAGCACCGCGCCGATCAGGCCGGTAATGACCTCGGGAATGTGGAAGCGGGCGGTGAGCAGCATGATCGCGCCCAAAGCCAGGATAGCCCAGAAGGCGCCGTGCTCGAGGTAGCGATACTGGGCCAGCGTCCCCTTCTCGACCAGCATGATGGTCATCGAACGCACGAACATCGCGCCGATGCCGAGGCCCAATGCGATGATGAAGATGTTGTTGGACAACGCGAAGGCGCCGATCACCCCGTCGAACGAGAAAGCGGAATCGAGGAGGTTCAAGTACAGGAAACCGGCGAGGCCGGACCGCACGACGACCCCGTTCACCTCGTCCGGCTCCAGCATCGAATTCACCGCCTGCACAGCGAGATAGGCGATGATCCCGAAAATGCCGGCCGTGAGGAAGGTGAAGGCCTCCTCCGCCTCGAGCGAGGTGGAAATGCCGTAGAGGGCGAGCAGCACCAGGCCGATGTCGAGGGCGTCGATCGAGGCGAGACGCGACAGGCGCGCCTCGATGACCCTGATCCAGTGGACGTCCTTGTCGCTGTCGAAGAAGAATTTGAGACCGACCATCGCCAGGAAGGCCCCGCCGAAGCCGGCGATGCCGACATGGGCGGAGGTGATGATCCTTTCGTATTCCTCCGGATCCGCGGCGGCGAGCCGTATGGCCTCGATCGGCCCCAGCTGCGCGGCCACGGCCACGATGGCGAGCGGGAAGACGATGCGCATGCCGAAGACGGCGAAGGCGATGCCCCAGGTGAGGAAGCGCTGCCGCCAGACGGGCGACATGTCGCGCAGCACCGATGCGTTCACCACCGCATTGTCGAAGGAGAGCGACACTTCGAGCACGCTCAGCACGAGCACGATCCACAGCACGCTCAGCGTTCCCGTGACGGTGCCGCTGAGTTCCCAGCCGAGCCACACCGCCAGCGCGAGGCAGACGGCGGTGAAGACCATGGCGCCCTTATAATATCTCAGCAAAGCGATCGTCCTTCTCGTGCCCTCGGGCAGCGCCTAGTCGACCTTGCCCGCCCGCATCAACGCCCTCGCGCGCGATTCAGATGCCGCTGCGGCCCTGCCCATGCTATCATCGCGTGCGTGGGGACGCTCATGCTCTTGGCCTTGCCCTCGGCGGCCGATGCGCGCGCGTGCCCGGGCGATGCCTGCCGTGGCCATGGCCCGCTCGCCGCGCCTCGGCCGTATCGCCACGGAGCCTGCCATGGTCGATGACCAGGCGACCGGCTCGGAACCACCCGCCTTCTCGATCACCTTCTATCCCCCTGCGCCAGGGCTGGAACGGGCCGTTCTTTACTACTGGCTGATTCGCGGCGGCTCCCCGTCGGAGAATTTCATCGAGCCCAACTGGCCGGCGCTCGGCTGGCGGATTTCGGGCGAGTGGCGCATGTCCTTCGGCGGCCGCCCTTCGGTGCCGTTCCCGCCTGCCTGGGTGTGTGGATGCATCGACGAGGAGGCCAACGGCTTCAGCGGCAATGCCGGTGAATTGCGCGCCGTGAAGTCGGGAGGCACCTGGTTCATCCAGGCAGACGCGAACGGCGACGGGGCCGCCGACCTTCACATTTACGCCGTCACCAGCAACACCCACGTCTTCGGCGCCGCAGACTTCGTCTTGTGATCATCGACGCGTGAGCGGTCCGCCCGGCACCTTGAACGATCTCCAGCCTGCGAAAG
>DASWMM010000083.1:0-6302 GCA_036399755.1 Allosphingosinicella sp. | reverse complement strand
GGCGCGGGGGAAGCGGCGCGAACAGGCGCGTCGCCCAGGTCGAGCACCGGCGGCGCCTGGAACCAGCTATGCCGGCAGCTTGCGCAGCGCACCTGACGGCCGGTGGGGCCGACCGCGCTGTCCGGGACCACATAACGTGTGTTGCAGGCGGGACAGCTCAGGATCATCGGTTACGCAGAGGCCCCATGTGTCGTGCTCGTCCCGAATCCAAGCACATCCGGGCAGGCTCATGCAAGCAATTGCACGGTTTTGGGTGGTTTACGCGCCCCTAACCGACATGCCATTGAGGCAGCTGGCGGTTTTGTAAGCCAGCGGAGAGGGCTTTGAACAGCGGCGCCAGCATCGTCCAGTTCGACAATGTCGGCCTGCGCTACGGCACGGGGGCGGAAACGCTGTCGGACCTGAGCTTCTCGCTGCGCCAGGGCGGCTTTTATTTCCTCACCGGCCCGTCCGGCGCGGGCAAGACCTCGCTGCTCAAGCTCCTCTACCTCGCCCAGCGCCCAAGCCGCGGGCTGATCAAGCTGTTCGGCGAGGATATCGTCACCATGCCGAGGAAGCGCCTGCCGGGCTTTCGCCGCCGCATCGGCGTGGTGTTCCAGGATTTCCGGCTGGTCTCGCACCTGTCCGCTTTCGACAATGTCGCCCTGCCGCTGCGCGTCGCCGGTGTCGAGGAGAGCGATCTCCAGACGCCGGTCAGCGAAATGCTCTCCTGGGTCGGTCTCGGCCACCGCGCCACCGCGCGCCCGGCGACCCTGTCGGGCGGCGAGCAGCAGCGCGTCGCCATCGCCCGCGCGGTGATCGCCCGGCCGGAACTGCTCGTTGCCGACGAGCCCACGGGCAACGTCGATCCCGAAATGGCCAAGCGCCTGCTTCACCTGTTCGACGGCCTCAACAAGCTCGGCACCACCATCGTCGTCGCCACCCACGATCTTCATCTCATCTCATCGATCGCGCGATCGGAGATGCTTCGGCTCGACCGCGGCCAGTTGCTCGACCCCACCGGTGCGCTGCGCCACCCGCCCAAGCGGGCCGACGCATGAAGGCCGGCGTCCGCAAATTCGGCACCGCCGACGCGCGCCTGCTTCCCGAAGGGCGGCTGTCCGGCCCAATGCCCTGGGTGATCGCGATCATGATGTTTCTGACGGTGCTTGCCGCCGCCGCCGGCCTCGGCCTCGGCACCGCCGCCTCCAGCCTCGACGACACCACAGGCAACCGCGCCACCGTACAGATCGTCGAGGCCAACCCGGACCGCCGCGAAGCGCAGGCGCGCGAAGCCCTCGCCTTGCTCAGGCGCTTGCCCGGAGTCACCTCCGCCCGGCGCGTGCCGGCGGAGGAGATGGACGAACTGCTCGAGCCTTGGCTTGGCCCCTCCGGCGCGGAGAGCGACCTTCCGATCCCGGCGATGATCGACATCGATCTCACCCCCCAGGCTTATGGCGAGATGGACAGCCTGCGCGCCGCGCTTGCCGATGTCGCGCCGGCCGCGCGGGTCGACGACAATGCCCAGTGGCTTGCGCCGCTTGCCGGGCTGATCGGCTCGCTGCAATGGCTGGCCGGCGGGCTCGTTTTGCTGATGATCGGCGCCACCGCCGCCACCGTGGTGCTCGCCGCCCGGGCATCGCTCGACATCCACCGCGGCACGATCGAGGTCCTCCACCTGATGGGCGCAACCGATGTCCAGGTCGCGCGGCTGTTTCAGCGCCGCATCGCGCTCGATGCCTTGTTCGGCGGCGCGGTCGGGCTGATCGCGGCGGGCGCGATCCTGCTCCTGATCGGCAACCGGATCGGCGCATTGGGCTCCGATCTGCTAGGGTCGGCCGGCCTGCCGCCCCTGAGCTGGGCGATTCTGGTCGCCTTGCCGGTGTTCGGCGTCCTTTTGGCAATGGTCGTGGCCCGTGCCACGGTTATTCGGGCGCTGGGGAGAATGTTGTGATCAGACGCGCCGTCGCCTTTCTGCTTCTGCTCTACGTGCTCGGCTACGCGCTGTTCACCGTGCTGCTGCCGCGCCCCGCCGGCTATGAGCAGACCGACGCGATCGTGGTGCTGACCGGCGGCGCCAAGCGCTTCGAGCGCGGCTTGGGCCTGCTTCAGCAGGGCAAGGCGAAGCGCATGCTGGTCTCCGGCGTCGCCCGCACCGTCCGCCCCGTCGAACTCGCCGCCGAGTACAAGACCGACGAGAAGATCTTCGCCTGCTGCATCGATCTTGGCCGTGAAAGCGTCGACACCCGCTCCAACGCCGAAGAAGTCTCCCGATGGCTCGCCAAGAACCGCTTTCGCTCGATCCGCCTGATCACCACCGATTGGCACATGCCGCGCGCCCGCTTCGAGCTGTCGCGTCGCCTGCCCGCCGACGTCGAGGTGCTGAGCGACGCGATCGAGAGCAATCCGGCCTTTCGCCAGCTTTTCACGGAATATAATAAATATCTGCTGCGCCGCGCCGCGGTGCTGGTCGGGATCTGATGAACTTCCTCCGCTCGCTCCTGTTCGCCTTTTTCTTCTACTCGGTGACCTTGCTGGTGGCGCCGTTCGCCATGCTGTCGATATTGTGGGGGCCGCCGGGCGTCCGCGCCCTGGCCCGGGGTTGGGCGAACTGGCATTATTGGTGCGCGTCCAACATCCTCGGCATCCGCACCCGGATCGAGGGCACCCTGCCGAGCGGCCCGGTGCTGATCGCCGGCAAGCACCAGTCGATGTTCGAAACCATGGAGCTGGTCCGCCTCATGGATGCGCCCGGCATCATCATGAAGCAGGAGCTCGCCAAAATCCCCCTCTGGGGCCGCCTCGCCCACCATTATGGCCTGATCGCCATCGACCGGGCCGGCGGCGCCACCGCGCTGCGCCGCATGGTCCGCGACGCGCAGGCGGCGGTGGCGGAAGGCCGGGCGGTGGTGATCTTCCCCGAGGGCACCCGCGTTGCGCCGGGCGACCAGCCGCCGCTCCAGCCGGGCTTTGCCGGCCTCTACCGCGCGCTCGGCCTCCCCGTGTTGCCGATGGCGCTGGACAGCGGGCGCGTGTGGCCGCGCGACGGCTTCACCAAGCGCCCCGGCACCGTCACCTTCCGCTTCGGCGAGGCGGTCCCCGCCGGCCTCCCCCGCGGCGAGGCCGAGGCGCGGGTCCATGCGGGGATCAACGCGCTGGAAACGTCCGCCGCCGGTTGAGGGCGGCGGCGCCTCAGTTCGGGTTGCGGGCGTAACGCTCGGCGAATTCCCGGTCGGACATGATCAGGTAGCGGATGAAATCCACGAACGCCCAGATGCCGGTTACGAGCAGGCCCACAATGGTGCAGGTCAGCACCAGCATGACGATCCCGCTGCCGGTGCGGCCAAGATAAAAACGGTGGATGCCGAGCGGCCCGAGAAAGAAGGCGAGCAAGGCAGCGACGATCTTGTTGCGGTCATGCTCCGCCGGCACCGGCCTATGCGGCAAAGTTATGGTGCCAGGCGCCGCCGCCGGCTCCTTTGACGGCACCGGAAAGATGGTCAGCGCGCGGGTCTCCTCCGTCTCGAAGTCGACATACATGCCCACGGCCGGCTCGCCGCGATGCGCCCAATCCTCCGGCGTGAAGCTGTAACGCGTGCCGTCGTCGCCGGCGATCTTGCCGTGACCGGTTCTGGTATCCACCCCGAGTACTTGTCCGCGCATAGGCCCCTTCCCTTAAGCGGCGCCATCTTGTCCAGCGGGCCGGTTTTTGCAATCGGCCTTGGTGAAGCGAGTGCCCTTTTTTCCGCTAGCGGTGCGCGGGGAATATTCTCAGCACGTGGACGACGTGCCAGCCATAATCGCTTTGCGCCGTCTTGCCGAAGCCGCCGGCCGGCGCCGCAAAGGCGGCGTCCGCGACGGCGGGCGAGGTGATCGCGGCGAATTCGGCGCGGGTGTAAACCTTCCAATAGGGATCGGAGCGGTTCTCCGCGGCGACCGCGGCGAAGTCCTCGCCCCTGGCAAGGCGGCGCTCGACGGCGCGGGCCGAGGCCTCGTCGGGAAACACGATCTGGGCGATCTCGCGCGCCTCCTCCCGGCGCGGCGCATCCTCCTTGCGGCCGCCCCAGATGGCGGTGGCGATCAAGGCGGCGATCAGAAGCTCCATCGTCACGGCGGCGATATTGCGAAAAGACATTGCGGGCGCTTTCATAAGTGGCCGGGGGCGGAGCATGTCCGCCCCCGGGGAGGTTTTTGCTCAAAGAAGCAGGTATTTGGCGAGAAGGAAGGCCGCCGGCCCGCCGATCGCAAGGAGGAAGAACAAGGATTCGTGCAGCTTCAGGCGGACGTGGGACGGATTGGCCTTGCGGATATCCTCCACCTTGGAGCGAAACGCATCGTTGCCCATGATGAGGCCGACATCAAGATGCGGGCCGGTGGCGAGGAAGTGGACCACTTCCGCTTTCTCCGCGGCGCGAAGGTCGGGATAGCGGCGCAGCAGCGCCTCGATATGCTTTCTTTTGCCGGTGCCGTTGAGTTCGGGATGCTCCACCGGAGCGATGTCCCGGACGGACACCACGTTTGCGATCTTCATGTGCATTCACCTGTTCGCCGGGGCGCGGCGAAGGGCCGGCCCGTTGTTGATCCTTTCTGTTCAAAGGGCAGCGCCTCGCGCGGCGCCGCGGGATCAGGCGACGGGCGGGCCCCGGGCCCAAAAGTCGTGGGCGATGCGCCGGCGCGGCGCGGCGACGGACGGCGCCGAGGCCAAGCTGGCGGGGAAAAGCTGGAGCGTCGCACGTTCGGGGGACGCGGCGGGCAGCGCGGGGGGATCGTAGTCAAGCGGATCGTCCGGTTCCTCCCGGCTCGCCTCGACCGACGTGCCGGGGTCGAGAAGCGCCTTGGCGGCAACTGCCGGGTTCGCGGCCGCGGTGGGCCCACGCGCCGCGCCTGCCGGGCTCGACAGGAGAAGCGGCACAAGCAAAGCGAGCCAAAGCAGAGCGCCCGCCTTGAGGCGCTTCACCCGCTCCACCAATTTCGCCTGCGCGTCGTCCACCCGGCTCCCCTAGCGGTGCCTAGATGCGGTGTCGGCTGCACCTTGGAAAGAGGAAGCGCAAAATAATCGCCGTACCCGGAAGAGACTCCCCTCCCTTGCAGGAAGGGGAGTTCACACAAGCGCACACAAGCGCACACATGCCCACTGGCCAACTCCCCTCCCTGTTTAGGGAGGGGTAAGGGGTGGGTAAGCGCTGAACGGGCTCGATGCCCGCGAAGCGCTACGCTAGCGCCGAAAGGCCGCTCCGCCCCCATCGAGGGGGCTCCACGGCTACCCACCCCCAACCCCTCCCTAGAAGGGAGGGGAGTTCTTGCCATCTACTCCCGAAGCCGCGCGCCGGCTTTCGCCGCGGCGGCGACGACGCGGTCGGAGATCGCCTTGAGCTCCTCTTCGGTGAAGCTCTTGTCGCCGGGCTGCAGAGTCACCTCCACGGCGAGCGACTTCATGCCTTCGGGCACGCCCGGGCCGGTGAAGACGTCGAACAGGCTCACCGCCGCGATCGCCTGCTTGTCGGCGCCGCGCACCGCCCGCAGCAGGGTGTCGGCCACGGCGTCCGAAGGCACCAGGAAGGCGAAGTCGCGGCTCACCGCCTGGAGGGCGGGCGGGGTGTAAGCGTCCCGCATGTGCCCGCCGCCGCCGCGCTTCTGCGGAATGGCGTCGAGGAAGATCTCCGCCGCCACTACCGGGCCGTCGAGGTCGAACGCCTTGAGGGTCGCGGGGTGAAGCTCGCCGAACTCGGCGAGCGCGTTCTTAGGGCCAAGGCTGAGCCGCGCCGAACGGCCGGGATGGTAGACGCGGCCCGCAGGCGCCAGCGCCTGCAGATTGTCCACCGGCGCGCCTGCCGCCGCAAGGATGGCGAGCGCTTCCGCCTTGGCGTCATAGGCGTCGAAGCCCCCCGCCTTACCGGTGCGCCAGTCGCGCCGGCCACGCGGGCCGGCGAGCACCATCGCCAAGGTCGGCCGCTCGCCATCCGCGAGATAGCGCCGCCCGACTTCGAACAGGCGAACGCTGTCCGCGCCGCGCGCGATGTTGCGCCGCGCCGCGCTAAGCAAACCGGGCAGGAGCGAGGGCCGCATCGCCTTCATCTCCTCGCTTATCGGGTTCTCAAGTACCCAGGCGGAGCCGCCGAACGGCGCCGCCTCGGCCTCGGCGATGAAGCTCCACGTCACCGCCTCGTTGAGCCCGCGCGCAGCCGCGGTGCGGCGCACCCTCCGCTCGAGCAATTGCTCGGCGGTGGCAGTCGGACGCGCGACGCCGGGCTCGCGGCGCAGCGGCGTCGTGTGCACCTTGGCGAAGCCGTGGATGCGGGCGACTTCCTCGACGATATCGGCCG
>DASWMM010000082.1:0-3681 GCA_036399755.1 Allosphingosinicella sp. | reverse complement strand
AGCCGCCGCCGCCCTCGCCGCCAACGGCGCGCCCGAAGAGCAAGCTCCGGCCGCGGCGCCCGCCGCTGCATCCACCGCGCCGAAGGCGGCCACGCCTCAGTCGAGGTAGAATTCGATCGTTGTGACCACCCGGACCTTCTGAAGAGGCGAATCGCCGCCGCTGCCGCCGCTCTCTCCGTCCGAATCGCCGTCCCGCGCGCCGATTGAGAAATAGCCCTGAGTCGCCGACTTGATTCCGCCGACTCCGGTGCCGCTGTCCTGGGCGAATTGCTCGGCGCTTTGGCGGGCGCTGTGGGTGCCTTCCGCAATCATTCGCGGCTTGATCTGGTTGAGCTTGGTGAAGCTGTAGACGATGCCGCTGCCGTCCTCGAGCGCGACGCCGCTGCGCACCAGATCGGCTTGCCGGCCGAACGCGGCACGGGCCTTCATCACGTCGGCGGTGCGAAGCTGCATGCGCTGGCGCACGGTGACGCTCTGCCGCTCGCGGCTCGTGTCGTATTGCGAATTGACGCTGACTCCGGTCTCGGCGAGCTCGTCTGCCTTGAAGCCCATCCGCTCAAAGAACGCGCGCACCGACCGCCGTTTCTCGTCCACCGACGCCTGAACCGGGGCAAGCTCCGGTCCTTCTTCGGAAAAGGCGATGCTCCACGTCGCAAGATCGGCGGTGACGTTGCGCTCGGCAAGGCCGCGCACGGTGACCGATCGTTCGGCCATCTTGGCCCGTCTCAGGCCATCGCCGAGCAGGTAGCCGGCAAGCACCACGCCCAGCGAAAAGATCAGCACTGCCGCCAGCAGGAAAACACGGTTGTCGCGTAAACGCTCAGTCATCCCAGCCTCCATGAGCCGGCCGCAGGAAAAGCCGAGCGCCGGTGCCTCAGAGGCGGCTGGCGTCGATGAACCGTGCATTTATAGCGACGATCTGAGGCAAGTTGTTGCCGGAATTTACGGGCGGCTGCGGATTATTCGCCGTCCCCCGCCTCCTCGCCGTTCAACGCCGCGATCCGGAGCCGGGTAAGGTGGGCGGCCAGGCTGTCGCGGCTGACCCCGGGATATTTCACCGCGGCAAAGGTCAGAAAGGCGTCGCGATAGCCGAGCCACGCCCGCTGCGCACCGCGCACGCCCTCCGCCGTGACGGTGCCACTGGTCTCTCGGCGGAGCGCGGCGAGACGCGCACGGTAGGCGGTATTCAGCGCTCGGTCGGCCCCGGCGAAGCCGCCCGCGCCGCGCGGAACCGAGCGCGCCGCCGCCAGCCCCTCGACCAACCCAAGCAGCTCCTCCGCCCGCTTCTCGCGCGCCACCGTCCAGAACACGCCGCGCATCGTCCCCGATGCATTGATCTCGCCGCCGCTATGCGCCTTGGCATAGCGCTCCTCCGCCGCCCGCAGGCGGGCGAAGGCGGCGCGTTCGGCGGGCTTCCAGCCGCGGGTGAGCGCCGCGATCCGCGCTTCCCGCTTCGCCGCCGTGATTCGGGCATCGTGGCCGGCGCACCAGCCCATCGCCAGGCCGCTGGTAATGTCATCGCAAAAGTGGAAGTCGCGGCCCTTCCACCCATCCGCCTTGAGCTTGCGCAGGTGCAGCACCCGCCCGTCCGATTCCGCCGGCGCTCCGTCGATGCCGCAGGCGAGGTGGGTGGCGACGTCGAGATCGCGCGCCGCGCCGATGCCGTTGGCGTAGATCGTCATCAGCATCGCCTTGCCGGTAAAAGGCGCGCCCATTTCGTCCGGGGCGGCGTCCCGCGCTTCCACAAAGGCGCATTGCCGCGCCTTTACCGGGTCCGCCGCCATGCCGATGCCGTAAAACAGCGCTTCGGAATCACAGCCTTTCAGCGCCGCGGCGGCGGCCGCATTGGGCCGGTCGCCGGGCGGCGGCTCGCGGCCACGCACCGCCCGGCAGATCGCCTTGCTTTCCGCAAAGCCCGCGTTCCACGAATCGTTCGCGTCGCCCCAGTCCCACACCGGCTCCGCCGCAGCGATCAGCAGCGCCCCCGCCAGCATTACGCCTGCAAACCTGATCACCTTGGCGTCTCTCCCGGTGGACCCGCGCCCATCGCGTACCATATAGCGCGCTCAGCCAGGGAACTTCACGCGATGAAATATCTCCACACCATGATCCGCGTCTCCGATCCGGACGCCACCATCCGCTTTTTTAATCTGCTCGGCCTCACCGAGCTGCGCCGCATCGACAATGAGAAAGGCCGCTTCTCCCTGATCTTCCTTGCCGCGCCCGGCGACGAGGACGCGCAGGTCGAGCTCACCCACAATTGGGACGAGGCCGGTTATGGCGAAGGCCGCAACTTCGGCCACCTCGCCTACCGCGTCGACAATATCTACGAGAGCTGCCAGCGGCTGATGGACGGCGGCGTGACGATCAACCGCCCGCCGCGCGACGGCCATATGGCGTTCGTCCGCACCCCCGACAACATCTCGATCGAGCTCCTCCAGGCCGGCGAGCGCCTCGCTCCGCAGGAGCCCTGGGCCTCCATGGCGAACACCGGCACGTGGTAGAAGTTGTCCGCATCCCCGCGCTCAGCGACAATTATATCTGGCTGATCCACGATGCGGAGTCCGGCGAGACCGCGGTGATCGATCCGGCCGAAGCGCAGCCGGTGCTCGACGCGGCGGCGGCGCGGGGCTGGACGGTCGGGCAGATCTGGAACACCCACTGGCACCCCGATCACACCGGCGGCAACGCAGGCATCAAGGCGGCCACCGGCGCGATCGTAACCGGCCCCGCCGCCGAAGCCGCCAAGATCCCGACGCTCGACCGCCAGGTTGCGGAAGGCGACCGGGTGCGGCTCGGGGCGGTCGAGGCGGAGGTGTGGGAGGTCCCCGCCCACACCGCCGGCCACATCGCATTCGTGCTCGCCGACCGCAGCGCGGCCTTTGTCGGCGACACTCTGTTCGCAATGGGCTGCGGCCGCTTGTTCGAGGGCAATGCCGACCAGATGCACGCCAATCTGCAGCGCCTCGCCACCCTGCCGTCCGAGACCGTCGTCTATTGCGCCCACGAGTATACGCTTTCCAACGGCCGCTTCGCGCTTGCCGCCGAGCCCGGGAACGAAGCGGTCCGTTCGCGCATGGTCTCCGTCGAGGCCGCCCGCGCCGCCGGCGAAGCAACGGTGCCGACGACCATCGCGCTCGAACTTGCGACCAATCCGTTCATTCGCGCTTCATCGGCGGCGGGGCTTGCTGAGCTTCGCCGTTGGAAGGACGATTTCCGCGGTTGATCTTGCGCCTTCCGCCCACCTTTGCGCGTTGAAGGCACCTGGAGGTTTTATGAAGCACATCATCGCATTGGCCGCTTTGACTTTCACCGCGGGCTGCGCCGTCTCGGCGGACGCGGATGCCGAAACCATGGCCGAAGACCAGGCAACGCTCAGCGCCGAGCTTAGCAATTATCGTCCGGCGGGCGCGCCGATGACCTGCGTCAGCCTGCGCAACCTGCGCGGCAACCGCTCGGCGGGCGAGGGCGCGATCGTCTTCGACGGGCTGAGCGGCAAGAAGTGGGTGAACCGGCCGCCGGCGGGCTGCCCCGAGCTCGGCAACGGTCGCGCGCTCAAGCTGCAGATCAGCGGCAGCCAGCTGTGCCGCGGCGACATCGTCAGCGTCTACGATCCGCTGACCAACGTCAGCTACGGCTCCTGCGGCCTCGGCGAATTCGAGCCGTACCAGCGCCAGCGGC
>DASWMM010000081.1:0-3030 GCA_036399755.1 Allosphingosinicella sp. | reverse complement strand
TGCTCCACCACCGCCACATCGCGGGCCGAGAGAGTCACCGTTTCCGCGTTGATCTGGCCCGAAACGTTGGGGAATACCTGGCGGGATCGGCCGGCCGGCAGATCGAGCTGCCGGGTGTCCTGCACCAGCGCCAGATTCTGGTTGTAGATGGTGACCGACAGATTGCCTTGGTTAGCCTGGGGGCCAATCTGAGGGGCAGTCTGCGCCGCGGCCGGCGCGGCGAGGCAGGCGGAAAGAAGAAGGACGCGGCGCATAGAGGCTCTCCCCAGATCTGCGCGCATGATGATACAGTGTCACCTGCCCTGTCAATCGTGCCCTGCCCGGCGCAGCAAAAAGGCGGCGCTCCCTGCGGAACGCCGCCCTTCGCGGATCGGGTAATGTGAGAGCCTGTTCAGGCCGCCGGTGCGATGTCCGCATCGTCGTCGTTGCGGGGACGGCGGGTGCGGCGGCGGGTGGCCTTGGCGGGCGCGTCGCCGTCGACGATGGAGATTGCGGGCGGAAGCACATCCAGCGAGATCGTGCCTTCGTCCGCCTGGACAGCCGGTTCCTCGGTGCGGGCTGGGCGACGGGCGCGGGGACGCTCGAAGCGCGGCTCGCCGCCGCGGTCCTCGTCATTGTCGCGGCGCGGACGCTCGGCGCGCTGAGGCTCTGTGGCCTCGACGCGTTCCGGGCGCTCGGCGCGCTCAGGACGATCCTGACGTTCGGGGCGCTCGGCACGCTCAGGACGCTCCTGACGCTCGGCACGCTCCGGACGGTCGTTGCGCTGCGGGCGCTCGGCACGGTCCGGCCGATCCTGCCGCTCGGCGCGTTCCGGACGGTCGCCGCGATCCTGGCGTTCGGGCCGGTCGTTGCGTTCGGGACGGTCGTTCCGTTCCTGGCGGCGCGGCGCCGGGCGCTCGTCGCGATCGTCCTGGCCGTCATCGTCTTCGTTGTCGGCGGACAGGCTGTTGTCGTCCTCGCCTTCCTCGTCGTCGCCATAATAATCGTCGCGGCGGGGACGCTGCTCCTCGAAGCGGGGGCGGTTCTCATTCAACACGCGGAAATAGTGATCCGCGAACTGATGATAATATTCGGTCTGGACGCGATCGCCCTGCATCTGCGCGTCGCGGGCGAGCGATTTGTATTTTTCCAGAAGCTGGGCGGCGTTGCCGCGGTTGCGGTTGTCCTGCCTGTTGCCCTGGGGAGACTGGTTCGACGGGCGTGGTCCGCTTCCGCCGCGACCGCGGCGACGGCCGTTGCCGTTTTGACGATTGTTGATCAAAAAAAGGTCCTCGTCCTCGTGGTCCTAATCAGCCACTATCGCGGGCCGGGCCCCTCCCGGCCGCATCATCTGCACGACCCCTTTCAGGCAGGCGTCCGCAAGCGGCTCCTGCCACCTCACGCTGTGAGCCGTCCGAGGACGTTCAAGCAATCGGGGGTCGGCGACGGTTGGCCTCACGCTGATTTCGTAGCTGTGAAAGGCCCCGTCCCTCGACACCTATGTAGCGGTGAGACGGGGGAATTCCAAGCGGAAAAGCACTTGACGCAGGTTAGGGAGCCAAAGCGAGGCAGCGCAGGTGCCCGGCGAGGTCCGGGTGAAGAGCGGGTTGCAGGCCGCGGGTGGCGAAAAGCGCGGAAACAGCCTCGCTTTGCCCGGCGCCGAGTTCAAGGCAGGCGATCCCGTCCGGCGCGATAAGGTGCGGAATCTGCGTGGCGAGCCGGCGGTAGTCCGCAAGGCCGTCCTCGCCGGCGAACAGGGCCTCGGCGGGTTCCCACTGTTTTACGTCGCGGGGAAGGTCGGCCTTAGCCTCCACGTACGGCGGGTTGCACAGGATCAGGTCGAAGCGGCCTTCGACCTGCTCCGCCCAGTCGCCCAGGCGCAGCTCGGCGCGGGCGGAGAAGCCGAGCCGCTCGGTATTGCGTCGCGCATAGTCCAGCGCGGCTTTCGAAGCATCGATGCCAAGCCCTCGCGCCTCCGGCCATTCGGCAAGCGCCGCGAGGAGCAGGGTGCCGGGACCGGTGCCGAGATCGAGAATGCGTTCGGGCGCGCGGCCGCGGAAGTGGGCGACGGCGGTTTCGAGCAGGGTTTCGCTGTCCGGACGGGGAATGAGCACGCCGGGGCCGACCTCCAGCTCGATCGTCCAGAAGGCGCGGGTGCCGGTGATGTAGGCGACGGGCTCTCCCGCGGCGCGGCGGGTGAGGAGGGGCTGGAAGGCGTCGGGCTCCGGATCGTCGAGGCGGGAGAGGAGCAGGGTGTCGCGCTCCACGCCGAGCGCGTGGGCCATCAGCAGTTCGGCGTCGAGGCGGGGGGTGGCGGAGTCCGGGGCCAGCCTTGCTGTAGCGGCGCTTAGAGCCTGCGAAACCTTCATCTCCCCTCCCTTCTAGGGAGGGGCCGGGGGTGGGTAGCGGCTGAGCCCCCTCGATGGGGGTGAAGCCGCCCAGGAGCGCGCAAGAGCGGGGATCGACCCCGCTCCTGCGCGACCCACCCCCAGCCCCTCCCTTGGCAGGGAGCGGAGCTAGGCTTCATCCAGGCTCGCCAGTTTCTGCGCCTGGTCCTCGGCCACCAGCGCCGAGAGCAATTCGTCCAGCCCCGGCCCTTCCAGTATCTCGGGCAGCCGGTGCAGCGTCAGGTTGATGCGGTGATCGGTCACCCGCCCCTGCGGGTAATTGTAGGTGCGGATGCGCTCGGACCGGTCGCCCGATCCGACCATCGACTTGCGCGCGCCGGCACGGGCCGAGGCAAGCCGCTCGCGCTCCAGCTCGTACAACCGGGTGCGCAACACCTTGAGCGCCTTGGCCTTGTTCTTGTGCTGCGATTTCTCGTCCTGCTGAATCACCACCAGCCCGGACGGCAAGTGGGTGATCCGAACCGCGCTGTCGGTGGTGTTGACCGACTGGCCGCCCGGCCCGGACGAGCGGTAGACGTCGATGCGCAGGTCGCGCGCTTCGTCGATCTGCACGTCGACATCCTCCGCCTCGGGCAGCACCGCCACCGTTGCCGCCGAGGTGTGGATCCGCCCGCCGCTTTCCGTCGCGGGCACGCGCTGGACG
>DASWMM010000080.1:0-4742 GCA_036399755.1 Allosphingosinicella sp. | reverse complement strand
CCTTAAACTCCCCGGAAACTGGAGCCGCCGCCCACATGTCCCTTCATCTAAACCAACAATGTCAAAGAGCCGACGCGCCTCTTTATCCCCTATACCGGGGCAACCGGGTTACCGATCGTTAAGAGACGCAAGCGAGGTGGGCAACAACCCTGCCCCGCTGGTGAGAGGCCATATATGGGGGCGTTTCCGCCCCGTCAATGGCTTTTTTCGGAGAAGCTTTCGAAGCAGCCGAACCGCTCATCTGGCCGAGGCCAAGGAGTGGTTCGCGAGGCGCTGAGCCTGGAAGGATGATCCTTCCAAGCCGGCACCTCGCCGCTTCGGGAGCTTTCCGAGGGACGACCTGATCCGCAGACCGCGTCGTCCCGCCGCGTGTCCGAGGGCATGCCCTCGAGGCCGCAGCCTCCCAAATACTCGATTTTCAAAGAATGGCCGGCGAGGCTGAGTGCACCTTGCGGCGGCGCCTCGTCGACTTGACCTATGTAAGGAAAGCGAACCGTCCTTGCAAGGCCCTTGTTTCGGTTTTTCGAAACTTACCAGAGCGTTAGGAGCAGGAGCTCCGATCCCGTCTGATGAGCAGCCATATCGGCCGGCGATCCGCCGCCGTCAAGGCCTTCTGTTTTCGATTGCACCGAAACCCCGCCGCCGGCTCGGTCGAGCCCGATGCGGGAGGGCGCTATTTAGAGCGCCGCGCCGGTACGTCAAGGCACGCCGGCGGCTGTTTCACGCACCCTGGATGTAGGCGCGCATCGCCTCCGCTTCGTCCTCGATCTTGCGGATTCGCCAGGCGACGAGATCGCCGATCGACACCAGGCCGGCGAGCTTTTCGCCTTCCACCACAGGCAGATGGCGGATCCGGCGCTTGCTCATGTTGGACAAAGCGGCAAGGGCGTTGACGCTCGGTTCGACGGTGATCACCGGAGCCGTCATCATCCGCGCCACCGGTAAAGCGAGCGCCGCGGCGCCTTCCCGCGCGATGCAGTAAACAAGGTCGCGCTCGGAGAGGATGCCGGCGACCGTCTCCCCTTCCATCACCACGACCGCGCCGATTCGGTGCTCGGCGAGCAGGCGCACCGCGTCGCACACCGGCGCTGCGGCGTCGACGGTGACCACCTCCCGTCCCTTGGCATCCAGAATCGCGGCAATCGTCATGCTCCAGCTCCTTCTTTCAGCCCCGACTCACCAGCGATGATCCCACGCCAGGCGCGGGAAAGGAAGCCGGGATCCCGGTCCGCGCCGCCTTACGGGCTTGATGATCCGCCGGCACACCGCCACATGGCGGCGATGCCGAGACACGATCCCGTTCCGCCCCGTGCGAAGGCCGCCCCCCCTGCCCCCGAGACGGTGCGGCTCGAGCAGGTGCAGCGCGCCGCCCGCGCCTGGATGCGCTACAAGAAGATGATGAAGTGGATGCTGCTCGCCGCCGCGCTCACCGTGCTGGCGGCGCTTGGCTGGCTGAAGAGCCTCGGCGAGCCGATGCCCATTCACATGATCATCGCCACCGTGGCGGGGGTCGGGCTCAGCGTGCTGGTCGGCACCGGGCTGATGGGTCTGGTCTTTCTGTCGAACAACTCTGGCCATGACGACGCGGCCTCCGGAAGGACCAACAGTGAACACCAGCAATAAAGAGCCGATCCTGCGAGTCGTGCCGCGCCCGGCCGACATCAACGCCAACGGCCATATCTTCGGCGGCTGGGTCTTGAGCCAGATGGACATCGCCGCCGGCATCGTCGCCAGCCGCGAGGCCGACGGGCCGGTCGCCACCGTCGCCATTCAGGCGATGGAGTTCACCGCGCCGATCCTGCTTCACGATCTTATCTCGGTTTATGCGGAGATCGAGCGGGTCGGCCGCACCAGCCTCGCCATCCGAATCGAAGTGATCGCAAGCCGCAACCGCGGGCGCGATCAGGTGAAGGTTACGGAGGGCCTGTTCACCTTCGTCGCGCTTGATGAGAATCACCGCCCGCGCCCGGTGAAGCCGGCCTAGGTTCAGCGCTTCGGTGGGGCCGTCGCCCGGAAGCGCAGCCGCGTGGTGCCGTTGGCGGGCACGGTGACCTGCCAGACCGGGTAGCCGTCGCGGCGAACCAGCGCGGCATCGGTGGAAAGGCTGAAACCCGATTCCTGCAGCTCGGCCTCGTAGCGGATGGGGGCGGGTGTCGCGTTGGTGACAACCAGCTCCCACTCTCCCGCGCCGTCCGCGCCGGGCGCGACTTGCGTCATCTGCACGGTCACCGCCGATGCGCTTCCGTAGACGATCTCGACCTTCTCACCCACGGCATAGTCGCGCATCGTGCCGCTGCCGATGAGCAGGGGCCGCCCGCGCGCCTGGGCGGTGAACATCACCCGCCCGGCCGGGAGCGGCAGGCCGAGGCCCGCCGCAGCCGTGTTGCGCACGACAAGGACGCGGTTCAACGGCTGCGCATGGGCCAGGTTCGGAAGGTAAAGACGCTGCCTGTAAACCAACTCCACCGGAACGCCGCGGCGCTGGAGAAGCGCCACCTGCTTCTGGCTCCTGGCAGCGACGGTGACCGGTTTGGGGATCCGGTACAGCTTGAGATCGCCCAGATCCTCCTGCTCCGCCATCATCACCGGCGGCGGGGGCGGAGGCGGCGGCGGCGGGGGTGCCGGCGACATCTCCATGACCATGGGCGCAAAGCGCGAGCCGGTGACGACGATCTCCTCCCGTTCAAACTCGGTTTCGCGAAGATCGCTGGTGGTCGTGCCCCCTGCCCAGCATTGCAAGGTCAGCGGGCGGACCTGAGGCCGGGGCGCGCGGATCTGCTGGCGGTTGATCTGGCCCGCGACCGCTTGCGTATCGGCGTTGCGGAAACTGGTCTCGTCGCCATTGGCAAGGGTCAGCCAGGCGAAGAGGTCGGCCTTTGTCCCGTCGGGCGACAGCTCGGCGATGTAGCTTGCCTGCCAGTCGAAATCGCTGGCCAGGTAGGACAAGGTGACCGTGGCGGTGGTGGCGCGGGTCGCCCGCGCGCGGACCGAGAGGGTTGGCTTGGCGGATAGACCCGCGGGCACGCCGTCGAAGCGCAGCGTTTCGGCCTGTCCGGTGCAGCGCAGCGCCTCCACCCCCTCCTCAGTCTGCAGAACCACGGCCCCACCCGCACCGGATCGGACAACCGCTTCCATGTCGCGGACCGCGCCGGTGGCGCGCGAGGTGCGGCGCAGGTGCACGCGCTTGCCAAGGGAGGCGTCGAGCAGGCTTGCCGGCGAGAGCAGGCGCGCATCTTGGTTCTTCTCCACCACCTCCGCCGGAAAACCGGTGACGATGGCGCTTTCCGGCAGAATGCCGCCGGCCACGCCTTCAAACCTGAGCTGCGATTCGCCGGCCGGAATCTTGATGCGCCGCGTCTCGCTGATCAGCGCGTAACCGTTGAGCCAGGAGAGCTGCATCCGCTCGCCCGCGCCTCGGTAGGGCGCCCGATACACCGTGACGTCCACGGACTCGGGGCCCGCCGAGCGCGCAATCTGCTGCGCCGCGGCTGGCGATGCGGCGGCCAGCAGGCCGCTCAGCAGGATGCGCGCAGCCGCCACGGCCGGCGGTCAGTAACGCGATTCGAAGGTGGCGGTGACGCTGGTTTCGCCATTGGCGGGCACGCTTACCCGCCAAAGCGCCTCGTCGGCCGAGCGGCGCGTGCTTTTGCTGCTTTCCCCGGTGATCCGCACGTCGCCCCACAGGCCGGCCTGGATCAGGTCCACCGTCACGGCCTGCGGCTTGGCGTTGGTGAGGGTGTAACGCATGGTGGTGCGCCACCGGTCCTTGGCGACGCTTTCGCGCTTCTCCACCACCGGCTGCACCTTTACGTCGAACGCCTGGCCGGTGACGATGCCGATGTCCGAGCCCATCGGTGTGTGGCCGATCCGGTTTTCCCCGACGAACTGCGCGTTGCCGCGCGCATCCTTTTGGTAGACGCGCACGGTGCCGGCCGGCAGTGCATCGCCGAGGCCGCTGTCGCGGGCGCTGGAGAACTGCAGCACGGTGTCGGCGCTCAGCGCCTGGTCGCGCGTACCCATCCAGTCGTTTCGAAATACGTAGGCGCGGCGGGCGGTGGCGCCGGTGACGTCGAGGAAGCTGACCTGCTTGGTCTGCTTGTCGGCAATCGTGGTCCGCTCCTTCAGCGGATACAGATAGAAGTCGCCAAGGCTTTCGCGCCCGGGGGTCTGGGTGCCCGGGCGATTGCCGGGGGGCGGCGGCGGGCGGTAGCCGCCGCCATAATCGTCGTCATAGCCGCCGCCGCCGACATTGCCGGCGACCAGCAGAGTGTCGGCATTGTTGAAGGTGGTGCCGGTGGTGTTGGTGAGCGTGATCCAGCCTTGAACATCGATCCGCCCCGCGGCCTCGTCGAACAAGGTCACGTAATCCGCCTTCCAGCCCATGCCGGGGGTGAGGTAGCTCAACGTCACCGGCCGGGCGCCGCCGCTTCTGGTTTCCATCGTCACGGAAAGGGTCGGCCGGGCGCGCAGGTTCTCGGGCACCTTGTCGAAGATCACCCGCACCGGCAGGCCATCGTCGCGAAGCACTTCGATACGTTGGCCGATCTGCAGCACCACGCCGCCATTGACCGCGAGCACCCGCGCCCGTTCGCGCTCCTCGGCGCCGGTGGCGGGGTTGGTGCGCACCAGGGTGATCTCCTCGCCGACCGCTTTTTCCATCAGCTTTGAGGGGGAGAGGAGATCGAAATCGAAATTCTGTTCAACCACCGTCACGTCGCGCGCGGAAAGCGTCACCGTTTCCG
>DASWMM010000079.1:0-3536 GCA_036399755.1 Allosphingosinicella sp. | reverse complement strand
TGGGCAGGGTCTCAAGCTCGTAAAGGTAAGTCTTCACATAGCCGTGCTCGGCATTGAGCGCGTCCGCGTCATGCGCCTGGTTGGCTTGGCGAAGCGCCGGGTAGACAACATTTTCTTCCTGATGCGCATGCTTGTCGAGCGCGTATTTGAGCTTGGTCAGCAGCATGGAGCGGGCGATCCCCTGGCTGTCGTTTGTGGCTTCGATCTTGTCGAAGATGGCAAGCGTCATCGCATGCTCGGTCTTGAGCGCATCGAACCAGTCGCCGGTGGCGCCGCTGGTGAACTGGACGAACAATTTGCGCCCGACATTGGCCGCGATGCCGACCGCGGCGCCGGCCATTGCGGCGCCCATCAGAACGCCCGTATTGCCGCTGCCCCAGCCGAAGCCGGTGCCTTCATTGCCGCCTGACGCGCCGCTTTCCTTGCGGCCGCCGCGGGACGTGTCGCTCTGCTTGTCGCCGGTCTTGGTTGCCATATCAGCCTCCTGAAAATCTGCCGCTGCAAACAAGCGGCCCGGCCACAATGTTCCGGCTCCGAACCGCACAGGCGGCAAGGCGGTGCCCGATAAAGTTGAGCGTTTTCGGTGCCATCGGCCTGGAACCAACCCCCTTCGCTCCGGTTAAGCCGCACAGATTAGCGAAGGAGCCCGTCCATGCTGGCGATGGATTACCGCGGACCATATCGGGTCCGCGCCCAAGAAAAACCGATGCCGAAGATCGAGCATCCCCGCGATGCGATCGTCAAGGTGACGCGGTCCTGCATCTGCGGATCGGATCTCCACCTTTACCACGGCATGGTGCCGGACACCCGGGTCGGCATGACCTTCGGCCACGAATTCTGCGGAATCGTCGAGGAGGTCGGCTCCGCGGTCGAGAATTTGAAGGTGGGCGATCACGTCCTCGTCCCCTTCAACATCGCCTGCGGCCAGTGCCACTTCTGCAAGCAGGGCCTGTACGGCAATTGCCACGAGAACAATCCGCAGGCCACCGCCGTCGGCGGTATCTTCGGCTATTCGCACACCGCCGGCGGCTATGACGGCGGCCAGGCCCAATATGTCCGCGTGCCGTTCGCCGATTTCGGCCCGCACTTGATCCCCGACTGGATGGATCCGGACGATGCGGTGCTGCTTACCGACGTGGTGCCGACCGGCTACCAGGCGGCGGAAATGGGCGGCATCCAGAAGGGCGACACCGTGCTCGTTTTCGGCGCCGGCCCGGTCGGCCTGCTGGCGGCGCGCTCCGCCTGGCTGTTCGGCGCGGGGAGGGTGATCGTCGTCGACCATGTCGACTATCGGCTGGAATTCGCGCGCACCTACTGCCCGGCGGAAGTCTATAACTTCAAGGAGTTGGACGACGTCGTTGTGTTCATGAAGAAGACCACCGACGGCCTCGGCGTCGATGTCGCCATCGACGCGGTGGGCGGCGATGCGCAGGGCAACTTCCTCCAGACCCTGTTCGGCACCAAGCTCAAGCTCGAGGCCGGCAACGCCATCGCTCTGCACTGGGCGATCAACTCGGTGAAAAAGGGCGGCATCGTGTCCATCGTCGGCGTCTACGGACCCACGGGCAACATGGTCCCGGTCGGCAACATCGTGAACAAGGGCCTCACCCTGCGCGCCAACCAGGCGGCGGTGAAGCGCCACCTTCCCAAGCTGATCGAGCATGTGAAGGAAGGCCGCCTCAACCCCAAGGGCATCATCACCCACAAGGTCCCGCTCGAGGATATCGCCGACGCGTATCACATGTTCTCCGCCAAGCTCGACGGCTGCATCAAGCCGGTGCTGGTGCCTAATGGTTGAGGAAAATCGCATGCTTCAGGAACGCACCCGCATTGCCGCCGCGCACACGCCGATCGATCCGACCTCCGTGGTCGGCTGGGGCGTGGACGCCAACCCCCAGAACGATCCGACCTATCCGTATCGCGACCGCTCAAAGGACGAAGGGCTGACCAGCAACTGGCAGCGCCCCGTCCAACAGCGCAGCGACGTCGAGATCCTTCAGTCGATTGAGCATATCCGCCGCCCGGCGGTGTTCGGCACCTCGACGCCGCCGAGCGGCCTCAGCGGCATGATCCGCCGTCTTGCCTTCCGCTGGAGCGAATCCAACTGGATCCACTGGCTGCTGCTGATGGGCGCCGATCGGATCAACGTGGTCGAAGGCATCGGCCAGGACCTTGCCCGCGCCAAGGTGCCGAATATTCCGGCCGAGATGGGCGTTAAGGCAGAGTGGCAGCACAACAAGTCGGGCCTCGCGACAAAGATTGCCGTCACTGCGGGCATCGGCCTGGTGGCTTATGCTTTGTTCAGCCGCAGGCGTTCGGACGGGCCGCCCCAGCGGGTGGTGAAGCTGAGTTCAGGGGAAGGCTAACTGCCCTCATTCTTAGCCTGGAGAACTCTAAGCGCCACCAAAGGCAACTGCTGAGCGAAATCGCTGGTTGAAGCGATTGGCTCCCCGGGACGGATTCGAACCATCGGCCATCCGATTAACAGTCGGATGCTCTACCGCTGAGCTACCGGGGAGCAGCCTTTCGGCGAGCGGGGCTATAGCAGCAAGTTTTTCGCGGGCGCAAGGCGTTTCCCCGCGTTTTTCAGGCGGTAAATTGCTCTTGTGTGATCCGCTCGTCGAGCGTGTTGTCGGCATCAAACAGGATGGTGAGCTCGCGGCTCCGGTCGACGCTTACCACCACATTGGCGACGTCGCGCACCTCGCGCTGGTCGGCGACGGCGGACACCGGCCGCTTCCCGGGATCGATCACCCGGAAGCCGATCTGGTGATCGTCGGGGATCAGGGCGCCCCGCCAGCGCCGCGGGCGGAAGGGGCTGATTGGGGTGAGCGCAACCAGGTTGGAGCCCAAAGGCAGGATCGGCCCCTGCGCAGACAGATTATAGGCGGTGGAGCCGGCCGGCGTTGCCACCAGCACCCCGTCGCAGATCAATTCCGGCATCACGATGCGGCCGTTCACCGACACTTCGATCCACGCCGTCTGGCGGGTCTCGCGCAACAGCGACACTTCGTTGATCGCGGAGTGTTCGAACCTGGCGCCTTGCGCCGTCACCGCCGTCATGCGTAGCGGTGCGACGCGAAACGGGCGGGCGGCGCCGATGCGGCCGAACAGATCGTCGGAACGCCAGTCGTTCATCAGGAAGCCGACCGTGCCGAGATTCATCCCGAACACGGGCAGGATTCGCTCACCCTCCAGCATTTCGTGAAGCGTTTGAAGCAGAAAGCCGTCGCCGCCAAGCGCCACCACCTGCCCGGCATTCTCCAGCGGCACGAACGGGTAAGCGCTGCGCAGCTCGGCCTCGGCGGCTTGCGCGGCCTCGGTCGGCGAGGCGAGAAGGGCGGTGGGTTTGTCCGCGGCGGCCGTCATCGCGACATGTGCTAGGCCGGAGCGCAGGCGGCGGCAAGCCGCGCGTATTTTGCACGTCAGCGCATTTCTAAACCGATTGTTGAGGCCGTGGGCCGAGAGTAGAGCCTTAAGCAGGTAATGGCCGGAGGCGAGCGAAGCACGATGAAAGACGCGAGCGGCGGTGCCCC
>DASWMM010000078.1:0-4823 GCA_036399755.1 Allosphingosinicella sp. | reverse complement strand
TGGCGTCATCGCTTTCGGGAATGTCGCGGGCGAAGTTGGCGTAGGTGCCTTCGCGCCGCTCCCAGCCTTGGGGGAGGACGCCGCCGCGCAGCTCGACGCTTGCGCAGCCGAGATCGCCGGCGAGACGCCAGGCGGCCTCCGCCAGAGCTTCGGCGCCGTCGCCGAGGATGCCGCCGGCGATTCCGAAGCCGGTGGAGACGAGGGCCGAGCCGAACAGCGGCGAGCGCATTTCGGTGAGGGGGAGAATGCCGGTCAACGTGCCGCGCTCATCCTCGGCGAGGAGGATGTGGGCGCGCTGGCGGCAGCCCTTCTCCACCGCGTCCGACCATTCGGGCTGGTGAAAGGGCTGGGCGAGCGGATGGGCAAGCACAAAGGCGCGGATCGCCTGACGGTCGGCGGGCGCGGCGGCGCGGACGGTGCGGATCGGGGTCATCGCGTTCATTGCAGCCTCGCCGCTTCGCTTGCGACCACCGCGTCGGTGCGGGTCCATTGGTGATCGCCGAGCAATTTCAGAAGCTTGGGGCGCATTGCCGAGAGACGGCTGTAATGGCGGAGACGCGACTTGAGCGGTGCGGCTGCGACACGGGGCTGGCCGGGGTCGATCTCCCACGGGTGGAAGTAGAACACGGCGGGACGCTGCTCGGCGCCGTTAACGCGATCGATCGCCCAGCTCGAGAAACGGTAGGGCAGGAGGCGGAAGAAGCCCCCTCCTCCCGCGGCCATGCGGCGGCCGGCAACTTCGACGGTAGTGACCGGAAGCTCGATCAAGGCGCTGTCCGCGAGCGGGCGAAAGGCGAAGCGCGGGGCTTCGCGCCAGCCATAATGGTCGTGGGCGAGCGGCGCGACGCTGGAGGAATAGGTGTAGCCCTCCTCCGCAAGGACCTGGTGGGCCCAGGGGGTGCGGGCGTCGATCGAGAAGCTCGGCGCACGATAACCGCGTGGGGCGATGCCGCCCGCCTCGGTGATGGCAGCGTGGGCGCGGCGCAAGTCGGCGCGGAACGCTTCGGGCGTCAGGGTGAAGACGCGGTCATGGTCCCAGCCGTGGCTTGCGATTTCGTGACCGGCGGCGACGATGCGGCGGATCAGGGCGGGGTGGCGCTCGGCGACCCAGCCGAGGGTGAAGAAGGTGCCCTTGACGCCAGCCTGGTCGAACAGGCCGAGCACCGCGTCGGCGTTGCGCTCGACGCGCTGGGCAAGCGAGTCCCAGTCCGCCTTGGCGATCACCCGCTCAAAGGCGCCGACCTGGAACCAGTCCTCCACGTCGACGGAGAGGGCATTCAACATTGAAAATTCCCTCGCGCGTCAGGCGGCGTTGCTGCGGTAGCCCGGCGCTTCGGCACTCTCCACCCAGTCGACCAGCAGGGTCAAGACTCGGCGAAGGACCACTTCCTGTTCCTCCAGGCGGCTTTCGAGCTGCGCAACGCGGCGCTCGAGGGCAAGGTCCTTGATCGGACCGGAAGACGCGCCCTGCCCCACCTCAACGGCGCGCGGGCCGGTGCGATCGGCGGCCATGTCGGCGGCGACGGTGTCGACCGCGCCGGCGCCGATGCGGTCGAGGTTCTCGAGCGCGCCGTAGAGCAGGACGCGGTTGGCGAGCTGGTTGACGCGGCGGGGAATGCCGCCGGTGTGGCGGTGGATCGCGGCGAACGCTGAGGCATCGAAGACCGGGCGCCCCTGCCAGCCCGCGACCGTGAGGCGGTGGACGAGATAGGGTTCGAGCTCGGCCGGCTCCATGGCGTCGAGATGGTGGGTGGCGATCACCCGCTGGCGAAGCTGCTCAAGCCCATCCCCCGCGAGCCGGTCGCGGAACTCGGGCTGGCCGAGCAGGAAAATCTGAAGCAGTGCACGGCCCTGGCGGGTGAAGTTGGAAAGCATTCGAAGCTCTTCCAGTGCCGAGGTGGCGAGGCTTTGGGCCTCGTCGACGATCAGCAGGCTGCGCTTGCCGCGGGCCGCTTCCTCGGCGAGCAATTGCTCCATCCGGTCGAGGATCTGCGCTTTCTCCAGCCCTTCGGTGGCGAGGCCGAAGCCCTGCGCGGCGAGACGCAGCATGTCGTCGCCCTCGACCTGGGTGGAGACCAGGCTGACGGCGTTGAGGCGCTCGCGGTCGATCGTGGCGAGGAGGTGGGCGGCAAGGGTCGACTTGCCGGCGCCGATCTCGCCGGTAACGACAATGAAGCCTTCCCCTTGGGCGATGCCGTAGCCGAGATAGGCCATCGCCTTTTTATGGGTGCGGCTGTTGAACCAGAAACGCGCGTCCGGCGTGAGCTGGAAGGGACGGTCGGTGAGGCCGTAATGCTGGGTGTACATCGTCTCGCCCTTTTAGAAGCTGTAGCGCAGGCCGAACAGGACCGAGCCGACGGTGCTGTCATACGGACCCGATTGGGTGGAGTAGATGCCGGCCGACGCAGTGGCCTGCAGCCGGTCGGTGAACAGGCTTTGGTAGTAAGCGCCGGTGACCCCGGTGGAGAAAGCGGCGTCGGAGCCGGCAAGGCCGCTGTCGAACCAGCTTGCGTAGGTCGACAGATCGAAGCCGGAGTCCCGGCTCAGCTTGCGCGAGGCGGAGGCCGAGAGGTTGAAGCTCTGGTCGGTGACTCCGCGCAGCACGAAATCGTTGCCGGGAGGCGCGAAGTAGCGGCGGTTGTTGTAGCCGCCGCCGATGCCGAAGCCCCAGGGCCCGCGGCCGCCGGAAAGGCGCGCCGAGATGCCGCGGTTGCGGAAGTTGAAGTTGTTGATCGACTGAAGCGCATCGTCGAAGCACACGCCGGTGGTGGGATCGGAGCCGTAGATGCAGCCGCCGCCGCTCTGAATGCCGCTGCCAAGGCCGCTGCGGCGCAGGTCGAAGCCCTGCGGCACGCCCTGGAGATCAGCGACCAGCAGGCGTCCGAAGCTTGAGACATTGTCGTAGACGGACGCGCTAAACGCATAGGATTGATTGATCCTGTGCTCCAGCGATCCGGTGAAGGTGGTACCGCCGTAGCGCCGGCCGACACGGGCCTGAAGCTCCGTGCGCGGGCTCGGCTTCCAGATCACGCCGGCATCCCAGATCACGCCGTCCGTGTCGTAGGTGAGGAGGCGCGGCGCGTTCGGATCGGCGACGACGGTGCCGCCGGGGCCGACGACCGGGACGCCGCCCGGGCCGCGGACCACGTCCTGCTGCGAGCCTTTGCCTTTTTCGTAGCCGACACCGGCGGTTAGCGCGATGTTCGGAGACACGGGATACACCACGTCGCCGCGGATATAGGCTGCTTCGAACTGGGAATCGAAGCGGTTCATATCCTCGCGGACATAGCCGCCGCCGACCGTCCAGCCGATCGGAAGCCCCTCGCCAGGCCCCTGGCCGACGCTTGCGGTGAGGTTGTGGACGGTGCTCGAGGAGTAGCGGTCGACGCGCGGCGCACCGGCGGGCAGATTGCCGCCGGCGAGGCTGTGATCGTCGACATGGACATAGCCGAGGCGATAGGCCGCGCCGACCTTTAGCGGGCCGACATGGGTGTTGAGCGTCGGACCGGCATAAGCCGAATAGACTTCGGCGGTGTTGGGATCGTCCACCGTGCGCACTCCGGAGACCGGGATGCGTGGATCGGCGTGGGTCTGCGTAGCCATTGCGCCGGCATCGAAGCCGAGCACGCCGGGAACGGCGTCGACATGGATCGCGGCGAGGCCGTTATGGCTGTCGTCGTCGCGGATCCCGCCTTCCCAGGCGATGCGGCGCTGGTAATTGTAGGCAATGGTGGCGGAGACCCGGCGGGTGGTGATCTGGGCATCCACGCCGCCGCCAACGCCGGTATAGGTCAGCACGTCGCCACCGTTGAAATCGGCGGACAGGACCTGCTGGATTTCCAGATAGGGCGTGATCCGGGTGCGGGCCGGGGCGGAGTTGACCGAGGCGGCGGCAAGCACGGCGATTGCGCCGCCCATTGCGACGGAAACCCAGCTACGGGCGCCAAGCCTGTGTGCTGTAAGCATTTTCATTGGCCGTACCCATAATAGCTGCCGAACCTTCGGCCGGTTGCGGCAAAGCCCGCGCCGTTGAGCAGCAGGCGGATGTTGGAACAGGCGGAAAGCAAAGCGGCGGCCTCGCGCAGGTCGGACTCGGTGGTCTGATCGGCGCGGACGACGAGGAGGAGCTGGCCGGCATGGGTGGCGAGCACCGAGGCCGGGGAGGCGAGAAGGGCCGGCGGGGCATCGAAGAGGAGGATGCGGCGCGGATTGGCTTCGGCGAGCCGGGCAAGCACGTCGCGGGTGCGCTCGGAGGCGAGAAGCTCGGTGATGTTGGAGACGTGGCGGCCGGCGGGAAGGACGGAGAGCCCTTCGACGTCGGTGCGGATGACCAGGGTTTCGGGGTCGACGTCCGGATCGGCGATGGCATCGACGAGGCCGGCGCCGCCTTCCAGGCCGAGGATGGAAAGCACCTCCGGCTTGGGGAAGTCGGCGTCGATGAGCAGCACGTCGCGGTCGCGCTCGGCGGCGAGCGAAAGGGCGAGGTTGATCGCGCAGAAGGTCTTGCCCTCGTCGGGCTGGGCCGAGCAGACCAGGATGGTTCGGGCCTTGCCGCCCTCCCCGCCGGCGTCGAGCAGGAGCTGGCGCTTGACGATCCGGAACTCCTCGGCGAGCGCGCCGCCGGGGGCGTCGGGCTCGATGAAGCCGGCTTCGCGAAGGGCTTCGCGGTCGATTGCGGCGCCTTCGCCCGGGGCGAGCGGCGCCGGGCGAGCGGGGCGGAGGCGCTGTGCCGGCGCGGGATCGTCCGCCGCTGGCGGGGCCTTGGCGATTTCGGGCCTGGGCTCGGGCGCCGACACCCACTTGGCGGGTGCGGCGGGTGCCTT